>JAYUOR010000163.1:0-1961 GCA_043760765.1 Planctomycetota bacterium
TTCAACGGATCTTTTCTCGCAGGCCGCGGTGCTCGATCTGTACGACCCGGATCGTTCGACGACGATCCTGCGCAAGGGACGGCTGACCACTTGGGACGAACTCGCCACGACGCTCGGTCCCGACCTCGAAGCGCAGAAACTGAAACGCGGCGCGGGCCTGCGCATCCTGACCGGCAGTGTCAATTCGCCGACGCTCGCCGCGCAACTCGGCGAGTTGCTGACGCTTTTCCCGATGGCACGCTGGATCCAGTGCGAGGCCGTCAGCCGCGACAACCAGCGCATGGGCGCGCTGCTCGCGTTCGCCGAGGACGTCGCCCCGCGCTTTGATCTCACGCGCGCCGAAGTCATCGTTTCGCTCGAGAGCGACCTGCTCGCCGACGGTCCCTCGTCCGTCCGCCATGCGCGCGACTGGGCCGCTCGCCGCCGCGACGTGACCAAGTTCAACCGGCTGTACGCGGTCGAGTCCACGCCCACCGGTACGGGCTCGATGGCCGATCACCGCCTGGCACTCGCGCCCTCCGGCATCGAGCGCGTCGCGCGCGCGATCGCTCAGGATCTCGGCGTCGATGTCGGTGCGTCAGGCGGCGCGCAACTCGGCGGAGACGAAGCGAAGTTCGTCGCCGCGTTGGTCAAGGACCTCAAGGCGCAGGCGGGCAAGTCGCTCGTCGTCGCCGGCGAAGCGCTTTCCGGCCGCGTTCACGGGCTCGTCAACGCGATCAACGTCAGGCTCGGCAATGTCGGCACGACGCTCGAATACGCGGAGCCCGCCGCGCCGGTTTCGACCGAGCAGCAGCTGGGTCTGAGCGATCTCGCGAAGGAAATGGCCAGCGGCAAGGTCGAGATCCTGTGCATCCTCGACGCGAATCCGGTCTACGACGCTCCGGTCGATCTGGAATTCGTCGCGGCGATGCAGAAGGTCCCGTTGCGCGTCCACTACGGAATGCGCGAGGACGAGACCGGTGTTCTGTGCCACTGGCACGTGCCCGCGACGCACTTCCTCGAGATGTGGAGCGATGCACGCGCGTTCGACGGGACCCTCTCGATCGTCCAGCCGCTGATCGCGCCGCTGTACGCTTCGAAGAGCGCCCACGAATTCGTTTCGTTGTTGTGCGGCAAGGCCGGCATCACGGGCTACGACTCGGTGCGCGAGTTCTGGAAGACGAAGCTCGGCGCACCGGCTGACTTCGAGTCGCGCTGGCGCCATGCGCTGCACGACGGATTCCTCAAGGGCTCGGCGACAAGCCCGCGCAGCTTGGTGTTGAAATCCTTCGACGCCGGCAACGCGCCGGTCACGCCGAATGGTGAGCTCGAACTAGCCTTCCGTGCCGATCCGAGCCTCTACGACGGCCGCTTCGCCAACAACGGCTGGCTGCAGGAAGTTCCCAAGCCGCTCTCGAAGCTGACCTGGGACAACGCGCTTTACTTGAGCCCAATGACCGCCAAGAAAAAGCAGGTCGAGAGTGGCGCGGTGGTCGAGATCACGCACTCGGGCCGCAAGCTGAAGGCGGCGGTATGGATCCAGCCCGGACAGGCGGAGAACGCGGCGACCCTGCACCTGGGTTTCGGCCGCACGCGCGCCGGCAAACTCGGCACGGGGCCGGGATTCAATGCCTTTGCGCTGCGCACGCAGGCCGCGCTTTGGGGCGGACCCGCCACGATCGCGAACACGGGCGAGACGTACATGCTCGCCTGCGCTCAAGAGCACCACAACATGTCGGAGTTCGATTTCGAGCGCGATCTCGTGCGCGAAACGACGCCGGCGCAGGTTGCGCGCGGAGATTTCGGCGCGCCGAAAACGCACGCGCCGAAAAAGGCGGCTGAAGGCCACGGCGAAAAGCCCGGCCACGCCGAGGGCGCGCTCGTCACGCAGTACGAAGCCTACAGGTACGAGGGCTACGCCTGGGGCATGGTCATCGACCTGTCGACCTGCGTGGGCTGCAACGCCTGCGTGATCGCCTGCC
>JAYUOR010000164.1:0-4861 GCA_043760765.1 Planctomycetota bacterium
GGTTCTGGAGGCTAATGGCATTGGATCTACAACCGGGGTGAACAACATTAACGCGGAGGAGATTCGTGCGTTTCCAATAGCATTCCCACCTCTAGACGAGCAGGAGGAGATCGCGAGACGAGTCGGCGAGTTGTTCGAGATTGCTGTTCGACTCGACCATCGGGTTGCCGCAGCGCGGGCCCTCATTAATCGAGCCATACCGAGCGCCCTCGCGAAGGCTTTCCGCGGCAAGCTGGTCCCTCAGGACCCAGATGACGAACCTGCTTCGGTGCTGCTTGCCAGAATCCGTGCACGACCCGTAGTTCGAATGGTGCAGCCGCAACTACGGAGACCGCGCATGACCAACCCAGGAAAGGAGTTCAGTACCGTTATGAAGACGCTGCTTGATGTTCTGGAGGAAGCGAAGGGATGGATTTCAGCACAGGATGCCTTCCGAAGTTGCGGAATTGGGGACGGAGCTACAACCGACGTGATCGAGGCTGTGTACGCCGAGCTCAGGGTGCTGGAACGCAGCAAGCGAGTCGCCGTTGAACAGGTCAGAGATTCACAAGGCCAAAAGACTCATGACCGCCTGAAGCTCATCGCGAGAACTTGACCATGCGACTCGATCGGCTGACAATTGGTAGCGATGGTCCTCACCCGACCCACCAGTTTAAGAATTTGAAAAACGTTTCCATCGACTTCGATCAGGACCACTGGGTCACAGTCCTGATCGGCTGGAACGGCACTGGAAAGTCAAATGTCCTTGAAGCGCTCGCAATCATCTTCCGCGATCTGATCAGTCACAGCCGCAGCCCCGCGTTCGCCTTCAAGCTCGCGTACCGGATGGGCACCGGCCCGAATATGCGTTGTATCCATATCGACGCCGATCCTGAAAGGGGCAGCGAACCATTCGTCATACATGTGGCCAGCACGGAGGAGGTACGGCGAGCGCGGGAGGCTACTGGCGCTCCAATCGAACAACGTTCTGATCCTCAGGCTGCGGGCCGCCAGGTCAAGTTTGCCACGTTCTTTGCCGAGGGTAGTGAGAACTTGCCTCGATACGTCTTTAGCTACTACTCTGGCGAGAGTCGACGAATGCAGGAAGTCTTCCGGCCCTATCTTGAGAAGTACGACAGCGACTTGCGCGGGGGGCAAGATCCAGGGTTGAAGCGGCTGTTCTATGCACTGCCCGTTCACAGCCAGTTTGTTCTCTTGGCGTTTCTCACTCAGCAAGATGATGCGGTTCGAGAAGTCCTCGAAGGACACCTTGGTCTCGATCCAGAAGATGGGTTGGAATCGGTGCTTTTCGTGCTCCGTGAGCCGCCTTGGAAGTCCAAAGCCGACGATGGTGACCCAAGATTTTGGAACGCTCGAGGTGTCGTTCGAGATTTTCTTGCACGCCTCTACGACGTTGCGTTAGCACCCATCAATGTGAGGCGTCGGGTTTCCACGTCCATGTGGAACAAGAAGACTCTCAATTTCAAGTATCTCTATATCAAGGACATCACGGCCCTTCGGACGCTGATCGGACAGCAGGCCTCAGCTGGTTTTTTTCGCGATCTTGAGAGCACCCACGTATCGGAGCTGCTCGAAGAAGTGCGGATTCGCGTTAGGCTCAAGAACAACGAGGGTACCGTCACCTTCCGAGAACTTAGCGAAGGTGAGCAACAGCTCCTTACCGTTCTTGGGTTGCTCCGCTTCACCGCAGAGGAGGAAAGCCTCTTCCTCCTCGACGAGCCAGACACGCACCTCAACCCCCGCTGGAGTGTGGAGTACCTGGGCTATTTGCGCCAGTTCGTCGGCAGCACGGAGAGCATGGAGGCAAACAGCCACATCGTATTAACCACGCACAATCCGATGGCCGTGGCAGAGTTGGTAAAAGAGCAGATACAGGTCCTCCAGTTGCGGAGGGAAGCGGGGGCGCGTCACGTGGTTGCATTTCACCCAGAGATGGACCCCCGTGGTCTTGGATATGCGGCGATTGTTGCGAGCGATATGTTCGGCATTGCATCTTCCCTTGACGGCCCGACTCAGCTCTTGCTCGAGGAGCAGCGCGCGTTCGGGGCGAAACAGAGACTTTCAAAAGCGGAACAATTGAGCTTGATGGCATCAACGCTCAGTTGGACAGGCTCGGCTTCCGCTTTTTCCATCCCGATGACGAGTATTCACGTTATTTGCGCCTCCGGAATGATTCGCTGGCAAATCGTTTCAAGGTGACGGAGCCAGGGGCGCTTGCAGCCCACGCGGTTGCCATGAGTCGCGACGAACGCGAAGAGCTGGCGGCGAAACTTATCGGGCAACTCATAGATGAAGATGCCAATCGCGAGGGTCCGGGTTGAGATACGTCGACCTTGATGAACTTGAAATGCCAACCGGCTGGTTGGAGCGCGCCCGGGCCGCGGCAAGTGCGGTCGCTGCGGGTGGTGATCCCAATGACGGAGCCGATGTGTGGCGGGAACTGAAGGACTGTCTTGCGGCGCTGCTACCAGACAAGAAGTGCTGGTACTGCGAGTCCACCGTCGATCGGGCAGATAACGCTGTGGACCACTTTCGGCCAAAAAATCGCGTGAGTGAAGCCCTGGCGACGCACAATGGCTACAGATGGCTCGCCTTCCGCCACACGAACTACCGATATTCCTGCACGTTCTGCAATAGTCGCCGCAAGGATGTGGAGCATCGCACTTCTGGCGGTAAAGCTGATAGGTTTCCGCTCCTCGATGAAACCAAACGAGCCTATGCGGAGGGCCCCGTGGATGCTGAACAGCCGATGCTCCTGGATCCATGCGAACTGGATGACTGGGAACTGCTGGGCTGCCGGCAGGAAAATGGGGAGCCGTGCGCGACCAGCAATGATACCACGATGCGCGCCCGGGCTGAGGCCTCGATCGACGTATATCACCTTCACTACGCACCCACTTGCAAACGCCGCCACGGGACCGCGGTGCAACTCCTCGCGGATGTGGAGGACGCTAAACGAAACTTCGTGCTGGCATCGAGGGACTCTGCTCGTGAGGAAGACTTCAAGGTATTCGCAAGAAAGGTCAAGCGCGCCATCAGTCGGAAGGCTCCTTTCAGTGGCGAGATGATCTTTCTTCTTCGGGGGCAGCGTCATGCGGACCATCCATGGATCCAGGCACTGCTTGAGGCCTGAGAGGAGGGCAGCCTGGCCTCGCCGTGCCGGTAAGTGGGAGTGGCGATGCGCCGATTCGGTGCGCGAGAGACGGTCGCTGATCCCCGTCAGCCCCCGCCGCGCGCCACTCCCAACAACTCCATGCGCCGGTACATCGTCGACTTCCCGGGCCCGGAGCAGCTTCGTAGCAGCGACGACCGAACCGTTGCTCTCTTCGATCGCGCGCAGAATCGCGGCCCGCTCATTCGCCTCGAACGACACAGGTTGGTCCGCGCGAGCAACCGGATCCTGAGCGGAGACCGCGTACTCGCCGCCATCGATCGGCTTCCGACTCCCTGCCCTCGCCATCCGTCAGTGCATCGTGCTCTTCGTCTGGTGGGTAGCGGGCCGAGTGCGGAGCGGCCTGGCGAGTCAACTGGTCGCGCCTAGTCCGGCAACCAGCGCGGCGCCGAGTCCGGGTCCACAGTGCCCGACGGTCCACCAAGGTCGACGGTCGTTGGCTCGATTCGACCCGTGAAATTGAACACTTCGAGCCCTTCTGGCGTGGAGATACTGCCACCGACTGAGTAGGGCTTGCCGCGACACGCAGCCCATTGCTCAACGAAGTTGGACTCGAAAACCCGCGAACTGACATCGAAGTCATCCGCGGGGACGATGTACACCACCTCTTGCAGTCTCTTCTGTGCGTCAACATGGAGGTGAGCCCACGAGATCACGATGGCCGTGTCTATATTCCAAAGCGCTCGAGGAGCGCCGTTCGGGCCTTGTCGCAGCAACACGGACACCGCCGTCGCCATGACCTTCGGGTCGAGCACATCGACGCGCTCATTTAACAGGACGAGAACGCCCATGGGTTCGTCCAGCTCAAACGTCTTGATCGTCGACGCGATTTGCTCATCCGCGTTTCGGCATGCCCTTCCCACAACGGCAGCGACCTTGCGGCTCAACTGCTCGTTCAGCTCCAGACCGCGAGGATGGGCATTCAGAACGTCCTGAATGTTCCGAGTGCCCTCGTGCTGGGGCCAATCGACTTCCTGGCTCCACCGCCGGATCATCTGCTCGAGCTTCGCAACTTGGCTCTCCTCGAGGAGCTTCAACTCGATCACGATACTGCGATTTGAGTGGAAGAAGTCGGCCTTCCGTGACTGCCTCTGAAGCGTCGTCTGCTGGAGCCTGTCGATGTCTTCGCAGCCGAGGATCTCGACTAGGAATCGATCCATGGTCGCTTGCAGCTTGGACATTCCGGTGTGGCCGTGTGGGTACGGGGCCAGCGTGCGAACTGGCGAACGGGTTGTCCAGGTGGGATCCGTGTCGTTACCGCTGCGATTCCGCCCGCCGAGCGCAGCAGCAAGCGCTGTGCACCGTACAGCCGACAAGGCGCTTGTGACGCCCGCCCCCAACTTCGCTTGGCGCGGTAGATACGCGGGCGCGGTGCACACACGCGGGCGATTTATCATGCGTAGTGCACAAGCATCCCGCAGTTCGGACAGCGGAACGCCGTTACCGCGAACTGCCTGCGTCCCTTCACTCTCACTGTGCCCCACATGCTCAGCTCCGGCTCGCCCTCCACCCAGGTTTGGGGCTTGGCGCTTGATGACTGGATTCGGTCAAGGACGAAGCCTTCCTCCATGCGAACCTTGCAAGTAGGGCAAATGGGTTGGGGGGTGTTCATGGGGAATGCTCCAGCGTGGATAGCCGACATCGTACTGATCCCGGCGCGCGAAGACGCCGGTGCTCGTGACGAAGGCC
>JAYUOR010000165.1:0-1958 GCA_043760765.1 Planctomycetota bacterium
CGCGCGCGCCGCGATGCCGGTGCGGCCCGACTCACCCTCTTCGCTATCGAGTGTGGTGAGCCTGCGACGGCGCATGTGATCGATCGTGCGGTTGTGGCAGATCCCGAACAGGTACTGTTCGAACGTGTAGATCGAATCGTAGCTGCCGATGCCGCGCACGGCTCCAAGCATGGTCTCCTGCAACACGTCCTCGCGCGCCTGGCTGTCCTTGACGCGCTTCGACACGTAAGCGAGCAGGCGTCCGGAATACTCGCGTTCGAGGGCGAGCCACTCGCCATCGTCGTAGGCCTGCAGGCGCGCGATGTCGGGAATGTATTCGCTCAATGGAACTCTCAGGATTTGTGCAGCAGCAGGAAGACGACGTACATCAGCGCGGCCCCAAGCACGAGCATGCCGGCCAGGAACAGACACAGTCGCAGGACACCGAGGAACACTCCGCGGCCGCCTTCGACAAAGCGGCCGCCCGCGCGTCCGACGCCGCCGACCGAGCGCTTGAGCGGGCCGGAGATCAGCGCCATCAACACTTCGAAGCCAAGTTCCAGCGTCGCGCGCAGCGCGCCGAGCACACCGCGATTCGATTGCGGCGGCACCGGCACGGCTGCGCTGGAAGTACCCGACCAGTTCACCGCGGAAGGTAGCGTTCTCGTCGGCGTCGGATCCGCAGCCGGCACTGAAAACAACGTCGGAGAGTTCGCGCGAGGAGCTGCACGGGCGAGTCGCGACTGCTGCGCGGCTTCATCCAGGGTCTGGATCGAGACCACGTCGTCGAGCGGCGCAACAGGCGGGGAGGCAAGCGGCGGCGGCGCAAGCGGCGCGAGCGCAGGCGGGGGCGCGCTCGCGGGAGTCGGCTCCGCAGGCAGCGCGGCCTGCGGCAGAGGCAACGACCGCGGAATCGGCGGCGGTGCCGCACTCATCGGCCCCGGCGAACGTGGACTCTTGAGTCCTTCCCACACGCCGCGCGCCACCTCGACGGCTCCGCGCGTCAAGTCCGTCGCGGTCGTGCGCAGTTCGGGCCGGCGCGGCGGCGGTGCATTCGCTGCGGCACTCGCCGCGGCAGCGGGCAGGATCAACGGGAGTGACGGAATCTCTGCCGACAGCGACTCGAGCGCCACCATCGGATCGCCCGCCCGCAGCGTCTGGCCAAGCGCGGCAAGCAACTGCGGAACTCCCGCGAAGCGATTCGCGGGCTCGATGCGCAAACAACATTCGGCGACGGCGCGCACACGCGGCGGAAAGTCGTCGGGGAACTGCGGCGGAGAATCGTCTTCGCGCAACACGACTCCCGCGTCGGGGCTGGTTTCGTAGGGCAAACGGCCGCTATAGATTTCGAACAAGATCACGCCCAGCGAATAAATGTCCGCGCGCAAGTCGGCGCGATTCTTGAGCATCTCCGGCGCCATGTACTGCGGCGTTCCGCGGCCGAAGGACAAGGTCTGGCGCCCCTCGATCAGGAGCTTGGCCAATCCATAGTCGCCGACGCGCGCGACATCGCCCCTCAAGAAGATGTTCGAAGGCTTGAGATCGAAATGGGCCAGGCGACGCTCGTGCAGCGCAGCCACGCCGCGGCAAGTCTGCACGAAAAGGTTGAGCGCGTGCGCTCGGTTCAGCCGTTCGCGCTTGAGCCGCCGCGCCAGAGTGTCTTCGCCTGCGTAACCCATCACGAGGTAGGGCACGTCGAGCACGACGCCCATGTCCTCTATTGTCACCAGGTTGGGGTGATCGATCGCCGAGAAGTGTCGCACCTGTTCGAGTTCACGTTCGATCGCCGCGCGCGAAGTCGCCTCGTCGATCTTGAGAAACTTGATCGCGTAGCTCTTGTCGATCGAAACCTTGCGCGCCTTGTAGACGTCACCAAACGCTCCACCTCCCAGGCGATTCTGGATCTCGTAACCGGCGATGAAGCTCGGCTTGCGAAACGAGCTGTAGAAGAGTTCCCAGTCCATTCAAAGAGTCCGCAC
>JAYUOR010000166.1:0-4854 GCA_043760765.1 Planctomycetota bacterium
GCGAGCAGGATGGAAAGCAGGATCATCTAGGGTTCCTGTTGATTCTCAGAAGGGCCAGAGCCAACCCAGCCAGCGATGGACCCAACCACCGAGGCCGTAGCGGCTGGTGGAGTCGGTCAAGGGACCTTGACCGCGATAGCGGATCTCGGCGTTGGCGACGAGCTCGGACTGCACGGTGTTGTCGTTGGCGATGTCGAAGCGCCGCACGATCCCGGAGAACTCGATCAGCTTCGTCTCCTTGTCGATGCGAATCTCGCGTCGGCCGCTGACGACCATATTGCCGTTGGGCAACACGTCCATGACGATCGAAGCGAGGCGTGCCTCGAAGGCGCCGCGCTTCTCGTAGTTGGCCGTGCCGTTGAACGTGTCGCTCGAATCGGCGGAAACGCGCGGCAGCGTGCTGAACGTCTTCGGACTGATGTCGAACACGTTCAGGCTGTAGTCGAGATTCGATCCGCGCGAGAGGTCGGTCGCTTCCTTGTTCGTCAAGGACTGCGATTCCTTGATCACGACCGTGACGATGTCGCCGCGGCGGAAAGCGGTCTTCGAGCCGATGATGGGGCGCGGCCCCGAGTCAGGGCGATAGATCGAACCTGGGCGATCCTGCGCGAACAGGCTGCCCGCCAACAGCGTGGCGAAGATCGCCGAGAGCAGATTGATTTTCGTTTTCATGAACGGGGTCCTGTGGTTTTGCGATCGCCCAGCGAGACGCGAACGGTGTCGCGCGCTTCGATGATGGCGTTGATTTCACGTCCGGTCTGTTGCACGGTGACCTTGATGCGGTCGCCCATGGCGCCGGCCTGCTGCGCGGTGGCGGGAGTACGCACGTGCACGGCTCCGGAATTGACGACCAGGATCACCAGATCGCCCTTCTTGACGATCATCGGGCGCAAGAGATCGGTCGCAAGCAGCGTGCGGCCAACATCCAGCGGAGCGACAGCGGCCGTGCCTAGCACCTGATTCAAGTCGAGCACGTTCGCGGCGAGCCCGGCATCGACCGGAGCGCGGCGCAGCTCGACCATGCTTGCGTCGATGACTTCGCCGGCGTGCAGCGCGCGCGTCAGCACGGGCTGCTCGCGCCACGATTGCACTCGCCAACTCGTGTAGGCCGTGCGGTACGTCTGTCCGTCCACGATCAGGCGCACGGCGACGAGCGCGGGCGAATAATTGGGATGATCGGGTTGCGGAGCGACTTCGATTCGACAGGCTTGTTTGCCTTTGGGAACTTCGATCGCTGCGAGCTTCGAAACGAGCTCGAGGGTGCAGTCGCTTAGGTTGCGCCCGATGAGGTGTTGCTGCAGCGACGCGCGCGCGGCACTCGTGATCGCTTCGACCGAAATCTCTTCGGTGGAGGGCAACACGCGGCAAGTCTTGGAGCCGATGATCTTGACGTCGACGCCCGGCGCGAGGGCACTCACCTGGCGCAACAGTGCGCTCGCTTCGATCACGCGGCTGAACCCCGGTGCCGGTGCGTAACCCAGCGTCAGGGCCTGAACACGCGCCGCGAGCGCGGGATCGTCGCACTCGACCGTGGCGCAGGCGCCGAGCGAAAGCTCGGTGCCCTCGACTTTGATTTGCGCCGGCAGCGTGACGGTCACGCCGCTCCAGAGCAAAAGTGAGCAGAGAAGGGTGATCACTAGCGCACCAAGTTGTTGACTTGTTGGAGCATGTCGTCGCTGACCTTGATCGCACGGCTGTTGATCTCGTAGTTGCGCTGAGCAAGGATCAGCGAAACGAGTTCGTCGACGACCTGGACGTTCGAGCGCTCGACAGCGTATTGCTTGATGATTCCGGCACCCGAGATGCCGGGAGAGGCCTGCTGCGCATTGCCCGAACTCGGCGTTTCGGTGTACAGGTTGCCACCTTGCGCCTTCAGACCGCTGTCGTTGGCGAAGCGGAACAGCGAAATCGTTCCGATCTCCGTGGGTGTGCCGGTGTCGCCTTTCATGATCGAGACGTGGCCGTCTTGGCTGATCAGGACCGAGGTCGCATCGGGCGGAATCACGACCGCGGGCTGCAGTGGATAGCCCTCCGAAGTCACCAGCGTGCCCGTACCGTCGCGCCTGAACGACCCGTCGCGCGTGTACTGCGGATCGCCCTGGCCAGGCTTCACCTGGAAGAAGCCCGCGCCGACGATCGCGAGGTCGAGGTCGTTGCCGGTGGGCACCACTTCGCCTTGTTTGAACAGTTTGATCGAGCTCGCGATTTCGGTGCCGCTGCCGACCTGCAGTCCGGTCGGCGACATCTGCGACTGCCCCGTGGGCGCGCCCGGTTCGCGCATGGTCTGGTAGAGCATTTCGCGAAAGGCGAGTTCGTTCTTCTTGAACCCGGTCGTGTTCACGTTCGCGATGTTGTTGGCGATCGTGTCGACCTGGAGTTGCTGGGCTTTCATGCCCGAAGCTGCGGTCATCAGTGCGCGAATCATTTCTGGTTGCCTTCTGGTAGCAAGTGTTTCAGCGCGAGTTGGTCATGCGCTTCATGACCTGTTCGATCGCGGCCATCGTGCGGGCCGAGGATTCGAAGCTGCGTTGGGCCGCGATCAAGCCGACCATCTCGTCGATGGCGTTCACGTTCGCGGATTCGAGGAAGCCCTGGCGCACGAGGCCGGCGGCAGCCTGCACGTCCATGGCGGCCGTGGGGCGTTGATTGCCCGATGGATCGGTCTCGAGCAGCGAATCGTCCTTGAAGTCGATGATCTTCAGGCGACCGATGTCGCTCTTGTTCTGCCGTACGTTGCCGGCAGCATCGATGGTCACCGCCTCGCCCAGCGGATCGATGGTGCCGCGGCCGCCTTCCCAGGCGACGGGCGAACCGTCGCGCGTCTGCAACACGCCGTTCTGATCGACGTGGAACGCGCCGTTGCGCGTGTAGGACTCGCCCTGCGCGGTGTCGATCGTGAAGAAGCCCGGACCCTGGAGCGCGAGATCGTATTCGCTTGCGGTGGAGTGCAGCGTGCCCTGCGAGTAGTCCGTGCGCTCCTTGCTGGAGAGCTGCGGCTGCATGTGCTTGTTCAGCGCACTCTTGAAGGCGTGCGTGACGACGGCCTTGCGCTTGAAGCCCACGGCGCCGGCATTCGCCAGGTTGGAAGCGATCGTCTCGACGCGCTGCTCGGCGGCGCTCATCGCGGAGGCGGCGGAATAGAGTCCACGGTTCATGCGAGAGACCAGACGCAATCCGCCTGCCAAGCGGATGCGAGGGCTCGCGGGGCCGTTCCAGGGCCCAAGACAGCGGTGAACGGGCCGCGCGGTCGTGCGGAACCCTGAAAAAACTTCGCGCAGGAAGAATCTTCTGCGCGGGTACGGAACTGCGCAGTTCCTACGGACTCGTGCGCGTTTCGCTAACGCACGCGTTTGAAGACGCGCGTCTGCTCCGTGAAGGCCTTCGGGCGCACGACGTCGCCGCCCTTGCCGGGATCCCCAGGCTGTGCGTCAAGCCGCAGCGTCTCATCGTTCCATTCGGCAATCCCGTACAGGGTCTTGCCTGCAAACGGACCTTTCGTGAAGCCGGTGAAGTCCAGATGCGTCGGACCTGAGTGATCACTCTTGAGTTCGTACTTCAGCTCGTAGGCGTCGGACCCGCTCGGCAAATCGAACGTCCAGCGTGCGCCTCCGTCCAGGTCAAAGGCGAGCGTCGACATCACGCCGGGGTGCGCCTCGCCTTTCCAGACCGTGTCCATGCGCATGTACGACACGGCAACACAGGACGAAAGCGTGAGCAGTCCGACGGCGAAGCGCTGTTTCATGAAATCGAGTATGCCCAACCCGCTCGCGGATGGCCACGGCCTGCGGGCTGTGTTGATATTCTGGCCTTACCCGTGGCGCGGCGCCAAACGCGCGCCCGAACCTTGGGAGAATCACATGTTGTCACTGCGCGCGCTCGTGATGTTGCCATTGCTCGCCATCGCTCCACTGCAAGATCCCCCGGCCGCCAAGGATCCGGTCAAGGAGCGGCTCGAGAATTCGCCGCGACACCACGAGTGGGTCGAGATCAAGGTCGGTGAGCGCAAACTCAGTTGTTTCGTCACCTATCCTGAAGTCAAAGGCAAGGCCGCTGCGGTGCTCGTGATCCACGAGAACAAGGGCCTCAACGACTGGGCGCGTGCGGTGAGCGACGAATTCGCACAGGCGGGTTACATCGCGATCGCGCCCGACCTGTTGAGTGGCGCGGGGCCGAGCGGCGGCAAGACAGACAGTTTCGCAAGCAGCGATGCCGCGACCGCAGCGTTGTACAAGCTCGATGCTGCGCAGGTCAGCGCGGATCTTGGCGCGACCGCGGACTTCGTGACGAAACTCGAAGCGTGCAACGGCAAACTCAGCGTCGCCGGCTTCTGTTGGGGCGGTGGACAATCGTTCGCGTTCGCGGCAGCGCGCAGGGGGCTGAAGGCCGCCTTCGTTTTCTACGGTCCGGCGCCGAAGGACGAGGCGCTCGCGAAAATCGAATGCCCCGTCTACGGCTTCTACGGCGAGAACGACTCGCGCATCACGGCGACCGTCGCGGCGACGGCGGAAGCGATGAAAAAACTCGGCAAGACGTTCGAACCGGTCACGTTCGCCGGAGCCGGCCACGGCTTCATGCGCGCGGGCGAGGCTCTTGATGCGTCGGAAGCGAACAAGACTGCGAGATCGGACGCGTGGAAACGCGTGAAGGCGCTGCTCGGCGCGTAGCGAGTGCCACGTCGGGCACCAAGACCGCCGGCCGGTCTTGACCCATCGCGCGGCCGGTCTGAAAGAGCCGCTAGCCTGGGTACCTGATTCGGTACGGATTCCCCATTTCTTGCCCTGGCCGGGAGAGCACTTCCGGAAATGGGTCTGAGCGCCCACGCTGGCGTGGCGCGCGGTATTGTCTCTCTCACCG
>JAYUOR010000167.1:0-4844 GCA_043760765.1 Planctomycetota bacterium
GCGCCCGCCGATCACGTGACCAAGCACGAGCTTGTCGTTGGTGTCGTGGTCGCCCGAATCGAACTCGAACGGGCCCTTGTTGCGGTCGCGCGTCCCCCAGCCGGTGAAGACCCGCGCCACTTCGGCGACATCGCGTTGCTGGTAGTGGTTGACTCCGAGCGTGAACAGTTCGAACAACTCGCGCGCCCAGTTCTCGTTGGGGTGTTTCTTCTTGCTGACGCGGTTGTCGAGATAGACGAGCATCGCCGGGTCATGCGCGATGGCCCCGAGCAACTCGCGGAAGCTAGCCCCGCCAAATCGCTGAAACGTCGCGTATTGCTGACGGAGCAGTGCGCCGCGCACGACTTTGCTTTCGGCCGTCGCGAAGTGATCGTGCCACAGGAGCGCAAGGCGCTCGCGCAACGGCCACTGGGTCTGGACCATGCGCCACAACCACTGGACGCGCAGTCGCGTCACGGCTTCGCCGTCACTCCCTTCCGTCTCGCCGAGATCGGAGAGTGCGCTGCCGTGCGCGGCCTGGCTCTGGTCGAGTGCAGGGTCGTCGTCGGGACAGTCGACGAAGTGCGACACTGCGCCGTCCAGTCCGAGTTCGACGAGCCGGTCGAGTTGCTCCGGTGTGGCCCCGAAACCCGCACGGCGCGCGAGGTGCGCGGCACAATCGCGATCAAAGGACGGTGCGTCCCTCGGAACCAGCGAACGTAGCGATGCCATGCCAGGAGACTAGCACGCAAAACCTCGGATGGAGGCCCCGGCTTCCGTACGAATTTCCTCGCGGATTCAGAGGCGAGCAGCGCGTGCGCGGCGCAATCTGCAACTGCTCTGGGGCGCTCGATTTTTGTCGTGACGTTGCGGGTACTCGCGATAATCCCGGCCGTGAAGAGCCGTATCGGCAAGCTCGCAGCGATCCTGGCGCTCGGCGCAATCGCCAGCCCCGCGCCCGAACACGGCTCGCCAATCCGCGCAGGCCAAGGGAGGCGGCCCGACGTGAGGTAGCGCGTGAAGCGCGAAGCGACGCGGCTGAATTGAAGCCAGTCAAGCGCTCGCATCCGTCGAACCCGGGTGACCCAAAGTGACGTCCTGGTCGCCGGCGCCGATCTCACTCCAACAATTGCATAGGATGCGATGCTGACTCGAGCCTTGGGATCACCCTTGGCTCCAATGGTCCTTCACTTCCATTCTGCCCGCTCAGCCACGCCCCTAGTCGCTCCCATGGCGAAAAACACCGAGTCCGATCTGCTCGCACTGAATCAGGAACTGCTCGACGCGATCGCGAACGGCGATTGGGCCAAGTACAGCGCGCTTTGCGATCCCGAGCTGACCGCGATCGAACCGGAAGCTCCGGCACAGGTCGTGAAAGGTCTCGCCTTCCACAAGTTCTACTTCGACTTGAAAAAGGCGCCGGGCGCACGGCAGACGACGATCTGCCAGCCGGTCGTGCAGGTCGCGGGCGACATGGCGGTGATCGCCTACGCACGACTCGTGCAAAAGCTCGAGGAGGGCCGACCGAAAACGGTCGCCTCCATGGAAACGCGTGTGTGGCGTCGCAACGGTACCAGTTGGCGCCACGTCCACTTCCATCGCTCCCCGCTCTAGCAGCCCAGGACCGCGCGCCCTACTCCCCCATGATCGACAGGTCCTCCAGAATCTCGTCCATGTTTTGGTAGCGCCGCGCCGGGTCGACTTCGCACATTTTTTCGATCACCGCGACCGCGTCCATGGGCGAGTTCATGAAGTCCTCGCTCCCGGGCGTGCTCAGTTCTGAAAGCAACAACGCCCGGTCGAGCGGCACGCTGCCTGCCTTGACAACCTCGTCGACATGCGCGTAGGGCCGCTTGCTCGTGATCAATTCGTAGAACGTGATCCCGAGCGAGTAGACATCGGAAGCCGCGCTCGCCGCAGCGGGATTCTTCCAGACCTCGGGCGCGGCGTAGCGCGGGTCGAGCTTCTCCTTCATCTCCGTGGGATCCTTGAGATTGGGAGCGCTATTGATCAGGGCGCAGTCGAAGTTCACGAGCTTGGTCCCGGCCTTGCGCGAGAACACGATCGAAAGCGGCCGAATGTCGCGGTGAATCACTCCGTGCTTGTGGCAATGCTTGAGCGCGCTCGCGACGCTGCCAATGATCGCCGCCTTCTCCTTCCAGCTGATCTTGCGGTCCTCCTCGCTCGCGAGATAAGCCTCGAGCGGGCGGCCGTCGTCCATGAAGTCGGTCGGCAGCACGAACTTGTTGTCTTCCCAGGCGAAAATGTCGCCGGTGTCGATGATGTTCGGATGCGCGCTGATCATGCGCAGCGCATTCTGGTCGTGGAAGATCACTTCCAACTGGCGTTGCTTGTCCTGGTGGTCGGCGTAGACGTCGAGACTCCAGACCTTCAGGATCGTCTTCGGATTCGTCTTGATGTAGCGATGACTCGCCAGATAGACGGCGCGGTCGTCGGTCTGGTTGATCTTCTCGATGATGTCGTAGAGACCGATGCGCTGGACTTTTTTCGCAGGCCGCGTGCCGAACAGCACGCGGCAGATCTGTTCGTGCTGGCGGCGGATCGAGTCGACGCGCACCGGCAGGCGGTCCGGGTCGGTCATGGCATCGTAGGCCTCCTTGATGCGGATCACGCGCGGCGCCTGATCGTCAAGTAGATTGATCTTGGCGTTGTCGTCGGTGATCAGGATCAACGTCTCGGCCCAGATGTCGCGCAGCCCGGCCTGCTTCTTCAATTTTCCGCCAAGGATCTTCGTCTTCTTGTTCGCCAGCGGTATCGGACTTGGCTGCACACCGCCGTTCTCGAAGACCCACTCGTTCTGATTGCCACGGATTACACCGTGGTAGCCCTTCACCTCGACGTGATACACCGCAAATTCGCCGATCACGGCGATGTCGTATTCGTAGGGCAGACCTGAACCCGTGGTGAGCTCGAAGTTGTGGAAGAGGTGGTAACTCTCCGGAAGCAACTCGGCGAGCTTCAGGATTGCCTTGGTTTCGCTCGCATTCTCTGGTTCCCCGATGCGGTGAATCTGTGCCATGTGTGCTCCTTGTTCTCGAAGGAAGCTACTCCTTCGGGGGCGACCCAGCCAGACGGCCTGCGATCTTCGGGAAGACCGCTGCGCAGGGAAGGTGATTCAAGACCTGATCGCTGGGCGTTGCCTGGTCCTCGACTCGCCCGACCGCAACCCCTTAACGCGCGGAGCGTTGGTCGCGAAGGAAGAGGAACAGTTCCTTGAGGAAAACGCGCGCATCCTCGAACTCGCCGAGCTCCAGCCGGCCCGCGTAATGGCGAGCCGTCTTGATGAACAGCTCTCGTTTTTGTGCCGGCTCGAGCGGCTCGCGCGCCAGCAGGTCGCGCAACAAGGCGAGATCCTCGGCGTCCAGACGCGCGGCGAGGCCCGGCGAGAGCGCCATGGTCTTCGGCTCGAGGCCCAGCCAGGTTTCATTGGGAAAGGGATCGCGCGCCACGGGCTCTTGGGCTTCCGACACGACGACGGTCCCAGCCACCATGTCGCCGAGACGTTGCCGGCGTTCGCTCAGCGCGATGGATGCAAGTCCGATGACACCCGGAATCGGCAACGGCACAAGCACATCGATCGGCAGGACGATCGCGCGCAGCGTCAACGCGAGCAAGCCCGCGGGATAGCCCTCGACGGTCACGACGCGCAGGCCCATGACTCGCTTGCCAATCGTCTGTCCGCGCCAGAGCGCGTGCAGGATCAGGGTGAGCAGCATGTAACCCAGGACCGTGCCGGTGATCATCAGGCCCTGCAGGAACTCGGAGATCGCTCCCCCGCCGACGGTCATCATCAAACTCACCACGGCCAATAGGCCCGCGTAGGCCAGCGCGAACAGCACGCCGTCGATCAGAGCGGCTGCGAAACGCGCGCCCGCGCCGGCCAGTTCCGTGCGCAGGGCGATGCCCTCGGGAGTGCGGATCTCGAGCTTGACCAAGGGCGAAACGATACCGTATTCGGGCGATGGTCGAATCCAAGCCGCCGGCCGCTGTACGAGTTTTGCGGACGCCCCTGCTGCGAGCGCGACGGCTCGATCGCAAGGACGAGTCCCTGGGTCGGCTCGATGAATTGGTCTCTCGGGCACAGCGCCAGGGTCTCGGTGCGCTGTCCGGCGGCGAACTCCAGGATCTGCCTGCGCTGTATCGCTACGCCGCGACACGACTGTCGCTGGCGCGCACCGAAGGCGACGACGCCGCGCCCGCGCAGGCGCTCACAAGGCTCGTTTCCGCGGCTCATGCGCTGCTCTATCGCGACCTGTCCGCGCCGCCCGGCCATCGACTCTCTCGCGCTGCGAAATTCCTGTGGGCCGACTGCCCGCGGGCGATCCGCGCAGAGTGGCGTGTGCTCGCCCTCTCGCTGGGCTTGTTCTACGGATTGGCGCTGATTTCCTATGTCTTGGTCGCGCGCGATCTCGAAATGGCCTTCACGTTCTTGAACCCGCGCATACTCGAGGGTGAATTGAAACAGCTCCAGGCGGCCACACCGGACGCACCGTTCCGCGGCAACTTCACCTTCGGTCTCAGTGATTCCGCCTCCACAGCCGGATCGATCATCGCGAACAATACCTGGATCACGCTCCTGTTCTTCGCTTCCGGCCTGATTCCCCCGCTCTACCTATTTTTTCTCGTGCTCAACGGTCTGATGGTGGGTACCTACCTCGGTGTGGCGTCGCACTGGGCGCAGGCGGGCAATATCAGCTCGATCTTGATGTGCCATGGCACGTTCGAACTGCAGGCGATTGCGCTGGGCGGAGCCGCGGGGTTGGTTCTCGCGCGCGGTTTCTACACGCCGGGAGTGTGGAGTCGAAAGCATGCGTTGCGCCGCGAGAGCGCACGCGCCTGGCGCT
>JAYUOR010000168.1:0-1950 GCA_043760765.1 Planctomycetota bacterium
GCGGCGACGTCGAAATTCGCTTGCAGGCCGCGGGCTCGCTCAAAGTTACGGTGTCGATGGCCGACGGTTCGGCGGCGGGTGGCGGACGCATGACCGTGCGCCGCACCGACGGAGGCAGCGGTGTGCCAGACGACAAGTGGTTTGGGAACGGCGAGGCGACGCGCGAGGATCTCGAGCCCGGCCTGTACGAAGTTCGCGTCGAAGTTTCCGGCCAGGTCTCGCCGGAACCGGAGCGCGTGAGCATCGTCGCTTCGCAGACCACGACGTTGACCATGCGATTGCGCCCGGGTGGATTCGTGAAGTTCAGAGCAGTCAACGCCCAGGGTGAACCGGTGTCGGCCATGGCCACTCTGGTCGATGGATCGGGCCGACCTCTGCTCTCCAATCGGCCGTTGCGCGTCGGCGAAACCAGTTCAGCCCTGCCGCCAGGAACTTGCCGTGTGATCGCACAGGACGGCGGCGGCCACAGCGCGGAAGCGAGCACTCAGATCGAAGCCAACGAAGTCAAGGAAGTAACTGTGACGTTCCCGTCGTGAGCCAAGTGGGGCAGGCAGCCCGCGCCCATCGCCCATTCAAACGGATCTGGGCAGCGTGCTGCCCCCACGGACCAACCCTGGATTCGTCCGCCGAAACTAGGACGGTGGCCCCCCCGCAAATGTTCTGCCCGAACAATAATTTTCGAGATCCGTACGCCCTCGGGACTCGCGGATCCAGAAACTTGAGGTAGGGTTTGAGGTGCGGTCCGCGGGCGCGATCCCCGGTCGCAATCTCTCCGAGCCCCTTCACCATCGACCCCAATCCAATCTTCATGATCAAGCAACTTCTCAGCACGGCCGTCCTCGCGCTGGTGCTCACCCCGAGTCTGTTCGCCCAGAATTTCTGCTGGACGGAAATGACCGACAACCTGAACGTCTTGCCGGGAGCCGGCGTTGCGTGCACTTACGGCGCGCCGGGCAACTACACGGCGGACAGTCAGTACATCCGGATCTACAATCCCCTGGCGCGGGGCATGGTGGCGAACTTCAACGTCACCAGCATGACCTTCGGCGTCGAAATATCCCTCGCGGGTCTCGCCGCTCCGACTCAACCCGGCACGTTGCGCGTCTACCGCGACACTACGCCCGGAAACCCGGCTCCGTACGCCGGACTCGTGCTGCTCGGTAGCGAGGCGATCCAGATTCCGAACGTCAGCAACACGTTGGTCACCCACACCTTCGCGACGCCGATCGCCTGCAACAGCAATGGCAGCTCGGACATTGTGATCGAGCTCGCGATCCCGGATGGTTTCGCGACTCAGAACAAGTTCTTCTTCGGCGGCAACGGGCTCGGTCAGACCTCTGGGACCTTTCTTCGCTCGACCCCCTGCGGAATCACGGAGCCGATCGCAACGGGCACGGGCGCGCTGATCGGTTTCCCGAACTCGATGATGATCTTCGACGTTTGCGGCACGCAAACCAGCTTCGCGCCGGTTGTGTACTGCACGGCAAAGACCAACTCACTGAGTTGCATCCCGACCATTGCCTTCTCCGGAAGTTCGAGCGCGACGAATGCAGGTGCGTTCACCATCTCCGCAAGCAATGTCATCAACAACAAGCCCGGCTTGGTGCTCTACAGCAATGCCGGTCGCGCCGCGGTCGCCTTCCAAGGCGGTCTGCGTTGCGTCGCTACGCCCCTCAAGCGCTCCACGCCGATCAACTCGGGCGGCAATCCTCCGCCGAACGACTGCTCGGGTGTGTACTCGATCAACTTCAACGCGTTCGCAGTGGGTGCGCTTGGCGGAACGCCGGCCGCCTACCTGCAAATTGCCGGCACGATGATCGACGCGCAAGTCTGGGGTCGCGACCAAGGATTCAGCGCCCCGAACAACTCGACGTTGTCGGACGCGCTGGAATTCGTCGTCGGGCCGTGAGCTGAAGGCGCCCTGCTGAACTGTTCGTAGCCGAGCAGTTC
>JAYUOR010000169.1:0-1949 GCA_043760765.1 Planctomycetota bacterium
CATGCATGGCCTGCCGCGGAGAACCTGCGGCGGGTCGTGCTTGCGCCAGGTAATAAACGCCGCGGGATCACCGGGCTCCGCCTCACTCGATGCGCTTGATCACGTGAAAGCCGAACGGGCCCTTGCTCGGGTCGTAGGCAGCCGCGCCGACTTCACCTACGGCGAGCCGGAAGCCGACGGCTTGGAAATTTTTGGCGTACTCCTTGCGGTCGGATTGCGTCAGCGTGTACGTGCCGCCGCCCTCGTCGGTGCTGTACTTGTCCATCAGCGCGGGAAAGTCCTCGCCGGCGCGCGCGCGCTTCAGCAGATCCTCGGTCAACGCACGTGCTTCTTCATACGTGCGGCCGCTCTCCGAACCCTTCATCGCGCCGACGAAGGCGACGAGCACGTGCTGCAGCTTGACCTTGTCGACGGCCTGCTCCGGCCGCGCCATGATCGCAGCGATGTCGCGGCCGAGCGGTGTCTCGTCGGGCGGATCGCCGCAACTGGTGAGAGCGACAAAGCTGGCAAACAGGACAGAACACAGAAGCAGGTAGTTGCGAATCACCGGTACAGTCTAGCGCGCGGCTGGGCGCTACGGCACTGACGCGACTCGCGGGGCGCCGCTCTCAGGCTGCGCGACGCGTGCGGCCCGCCTTGGGTGAGAGGGCAAGAACATCCGCGGCCGCAGCTTGCAGCTTGCGCCTCGCGCTTCGCTCGCGCCACAGCGCCCACACTCCCGCAAGCACCAGCGCGCCCTGCACGGCGTAGTAAGTCGTCAGTGCTGTCTCGATGCCGCTCGTGAAGCCATAACTGTGCAGGCCGACACCGAGCAAGTTGACGCCCCACCACGAGAACGCGACCACGCATCCGCCGGCGGCCGCGGCAATCGCGACGCCGAACTCGCGCAGGTAGCCGCCCATGCGCGCGTGCAGGATCACGAGCTGGGTGATCACGATCAAGAGCGCGCCGTTCTCCTTGGGATCCCAGCCCCAGAAGCGGCCCCAACTTTCGTTGGCCCAGATACCGCCGAGGATCGTGCCGACCGTCGAAAAGATCAGGCCGAAGCACAGCACGCCGTAGACCATGCGGCCCAGCGAATGGAATTTTTCCGCCGTCATGCGCGCGGGCCGCACGACTTTGGCGAGCACGTAGACGCTGCCGAGCAGCGCGGCGAGCATGCCCGCCGAATAACCGATCGTGATGGCGGTCACGTGCGTCGCCAGCCAGAAATTCGTGTCGAGCACGGCCACCAGACTCGGCATCGTGTCCTGGGCGTCGAGCGTCTCGAAGCCGTTGGCGATGAACAATCCGACCATACCCGCGAAGGCAGCGACTGAACTCGCGACACGTTGGCGATTGAACCACTCGAGTGCCAGCGCGAGGCTCGTGCCGACGGCGGTGACGAACAGGACCGTTTCGTACAACGTCGAGACCGGCGGACGGCCGCGAATCATGCAGCGAAACACGATTGCAATAGTCAACGCGAGCGTGCCGCCGGCGGCGAGCGCGACAGCCAGTCGGTGGAGCCAATTCCAGCGCGGGCGCAACCAGCCGATCGCGGCCGCAAGGAACGCAAACGTGAACAGACCCACGCCCCAGCCCAGCGGATCGATCCGGTAGTAGTTGCCTTCGAGCGCGACCTTGTCGGAAGCCGCGCGCACTGCGCTGAACGAAGCGAGCACCTCGTGCAACTCGCCAAGCCGCAGCTCGAAGTCGCGCGGCTCGACACGCGCGCTCGTCAGGCAGTCCAGGGCTTCGAGGACCTTTCGGCGCGTCGGGCTGGGCTCCTGTCCACGCCGCAGCAACTCCAGCGCGAAGGCGGGCGGGACCCAGACCGCCGCGCCGTCACCGACGGCACCGTCGTCGGGAGGTATCAACGCGATCGTTTCCTGGCGGTTGAGCTTGAGGAACGAGTCGACACGCTCGGCCAGCAACACGATTTCGCCTTGCACGCTGTTGCGCTGCTT
>JAYUOR010000170.1:0-4835 GCA_043760765.1 Planctomycetota bacterium
GCCAAACTGAGCGTCGAGGCCATT
Organism: Planctomycetota bacterium; assembly: GCA_043760765.1. Taxonomy (GTDB): domain Bacteria; phylum Planctomycetota; class UBA1135; order UBA1135; genus JADJQU01. The sequence goes on from JAYUOR010000170.1 coordinate 25, forward strand.
CGCGAGATCATCAAGCCCTGCGGACTCTCGCCTGCGAAATCCAAGGCGATCAAGGAACTGTCGCGGCTGCTCGTCGAACGCCACAAGGGGCAAGTCCCGCGCAGCTTCGAGGAGCTCGAGGAATTGCCCGGGGTCGGCCACAAGACCGCCGGCGTCGTGATGTCCCACGCGTTCGGTCAGCCTGCTTTTCCGGTCGACACCCACATCCATCGCCTTGCCGAGCGCTGGGGTCTGTCGGACGGCAGTTCCGTCGAACGCACCGAGCGCGACCTGAAGGCGCTATTCCCGATGAAGGATTGGGAACGCCTGCACTTGCAGATGATCTACTTTGGCCGCGAACACTGCCCGGCGCTGCGCCACGACATGAATGCCTGCCCGATCTGCTCCTTCGCGGCGACCAAGCAGCGCCGCGCCGATTCAGCGAAAGCAAAGTGAAGGCCCAATGACCGCCATGGATTCCAAGGAATACACGAAACGAGTCGATGCCTGCTTGGCCTCTGTCGCCAAGTGGCTCGAGCCATTCGATCCCGATCAACTGGACTATCAGACCAGCGACGGCGTGATCACACTTTCGTTCGCCGACAAGACGCGCTTCGTGCTCAACCGCCAGAGCGCCGTGAATCAGGTCTGGTACGCGGCCGGCGCGCGCGCCTGGCACTACGGCTGGGACAGCGCGCGGCAGGCATGGATCGATGACCGGGACGGCCACGATCTGTACGTGAACGTCGCCAAGACCGTCGCAGCGAAACTGGGGCAGGCGGTGCCTGCGATCGTGCCATGACCGTTCAACTGCATCGCCTCGAGGGTTTTTACTGGGTTGCGCGAACCGGCGGTTATGCGCGGGCGGCGCGGGCTTTTCCCTACCCGATCACGCAGCCCGCGGTTCACCAGCAGGTCAAGAAACTCGAAGCCGATCTCGGCGTCGAGTTGTTCGAGCGCGTCAGCAAGGACCGCATGCAGCTGACTTCGTCGGGCGAACGCCTTTTCCGTTTCTGCAGCCCCTACTTCGAGCAGTTGCCCGGAGTTCTGCGCTCGATCAAGCAAGGCGACTACGCCGGAACGCTCAAGATCCACGCTGCGCCGATGATGCTGCGCACGCTCATGCCCAGTTGGATCCAGCGCATTTCGAAACTGCGGCCGGGCGTGCAGATCGAACTCTCCGAGATGAACTTGCCCGATCTTGCTGCGCTGCGCGGCGGCGCGGCGGACTTGCTGATCGATCACCTCGAGGATGTCCCGGCCGACATCGCGACGATGCAAGTCGGAACGCTGCAGGCTTTCGTCGTGTTCCCCGCGCGCCATCCGCTGGCGCAGCAGAAGCGCATCTCGCTCGAGAAATGTCAGGACGAGACCTTCATCTCCTACACGCCCGGCACGCTGCCTTGCGAATTGCAGATGCGCGCTTTCGCCGAGCACGGCGCGGCGCCGCGCCGAATGTTGTCCGCGGGCTCCGCGGATACGATTCTCGGTTTCGTCGAGGCTGGACTTGGCTTTTCGATCGTGCCTTGGCTGACGCCGGAAGGACCGAAGGGTCGCGGGATCGAAGTGCGCGTGCTCACGGCGCCGAAGGTCGACTTCCCGGTCTACGCGGCCTGGCGCAAGAATACACCGGAGAATCCGCTGCTCGACGCGGCGCTGGAGACGGCGCCGCGGCCATGAGCGCCGTGGGCCTCCAGGAGAACGAGAGCGCGCGGCTTTTGGGCCTGCTGCGCCGGCTCCCGGAGCGCCCGCTGCAGGCCGGGCACGTGCGCGCCTTTGTGCGCGACTTGACGGATTGGATCCTGGGCGAGCGGGCCTTCGCCCGCAAGCGTGAGGCTCGCGCGGCGCGACTCGAGGCTCTCGCCGACGCGGTCGACCGCGAGTTCGGACGCGGCAGCCTGCGGCAGTTCCTGATCGACCTGCGCCGGCCCGAGAGCCTGGTGCGACTGCTGGCAGAAACAGGAATTCCAGTCGAAGCCTCGCTCTTGGGCGAGATTTCGCGGCGCATGGTCGCGCGCACGCTGTCGATCGATGTGGGCTCGACCGACCTTGCCGCACTGTTCGCGCTGGCGCGGTTGGACTCGCAGGATCAGCGACTCGTCGATGCCGTTTCCGAGCGCGTGTGGAATCTTTTCGCGCCGCTCTTCGAGCCCCACGGAAGCGAAATTCGCACCGCGTTCGAACTGGTTCTGCGGCGCGCGGTCGCCGCCGGGCTGGCGCGCAATTTCTTGCGTCTGGGCACGCGCGAGCAGTACCGCGACTCGCCGTTCTTCGCGCTCGAACCGCTCGCGCGCGCCTTGCTGGAACAGCCGTTGGATCCAGAACTGCGCGCGGAATTCGAGCGCGGCGTCGAAACCTGCCGCGAAGAACTCGAGGCGATCCATGCCCGCACCGAATTGCTCGGCGTCTCGACCGAGCTCTTGTTCCGCATCGAACAGGCTCGGGCGCTGCTCGAACGGCTCGATCAACTTGCCTGCATGCTGGCCGGCGAGAACTTCGGCCGTAGCTTCTTGCGCGTGGTGCTGAGCGAAGCCGGGGCTGAGCGCAGTCTGTCCGCGCTACTGAACTCCAAGCTCAAGCGCCTCTCGCGCCGCGTCGTGGAACACGCCAGTCAGGCGGGCGAACACTACGTGGTCCGCAACGCGAAGGAATACGCGGCCATGGGCCTCGCGGCGTGTTACGGCGGCGCGCTGACGGCCGTGACGGCCCTGGGCAAGCTCGCGCTCAGCGCGACTTCCCTGGCGCCCGGGCTGCTCGGACTCGTGCACTCGCTGAACTATTCGGCTTCGTTCGTGACCATGCAGCTCGCCGGTTTCACCTTGGCTTCGCGCCAACCGTCGGTGACCGCGGCGGCGCTGGCCGACAGCCTGCAGATTTCCGACGGCAGCGAGAAGGAAGTCGATCTGATCGCCGGCATCACGCGCGCCCAGACGGTTTCCACGGCTGGCAATGTGCTCGTGGCGCTGCCGACGGCCATGCTGCTCGATGCGCTGATCCGTTTCTTCAGCGCAAGCACCCTGCTCGATGCCGAGCAGAGTCAGCATGCCATCGAGATCCTCGTGCCCCAGCATCCGCAGAACGTGTTGTTCGCGGCGCTGACCGGCGTGCTTCTGTGGATCGCGAGTCTGGTCGGCGGCTGGGCTTCGAACTGGAGTGCGCTTCACTCGTTCCCGCTCGCATTGGCTGAAAGTTCGCCGTTGCGCCGAACTTTCGGCACGTCCGGCGCATCGCGTATCGGCCGGATCGCGGAGCGCTACGTCGGCGGCATCAGCGGCTATGTCGCGCTCGGATTCATGATGGGTTTCGTCCCAGTCATCGCCCAGTTCGTCGGCCTGCCGATCTGGACGCCGCACGTGACTCTTTCGTCGGCATCGTTGGGTTATGCGATCAGCTCGAATCTGTGGGCCGGCACTTTCGAGCCCGCGCCCGTGCTGTGGGCTTTCCTGGGCGTCTTGATGATCGGGTTCTTGAACTTCACGGTCTCCTTCGCGCTGGCGCTACGTCTGGCGCTGCGCGCGATGGACGTCGGCAGACGAGAGCGCTTGAGTCTCTTGCGCTCGCTCGGCCGTGCCCTGGTCCGGGACCCGTTGCGCTTCATCCTGCCGACGAAGAGCAGCTTGAAATCGAGTTGAGTTGGGGCCGCCATCGATCAGCGCGGCGATGCGCTTCGATCAGGAGGACTTCCTGTGGCTGGCCCGGATCCGGCCGTAGCTTCAAGGCGTGAGGAGCTCGAGCCTGTGCGCAAGCTTGCGGTCGTGGTTCGTGAACCCGATGGCAGGCTGCCTGCTTGTCGCGCCTTGGCTCTTCATGGCGCCGCAGCACGAAGTGGAGCTTAGCTTCGCCCCGCGGCCAGGCACGACTCTGGCCAAGCAATTCGATCTCGAGGTCGAGCTGGGCTACGTGGCGATCGAGATCGACGGACAAGAATTCTTGGCTCTGGGCCATAGCCCGATTCGCCTGCTCACTTCGTCGAAGTTCACCGATACCTACGTGAAGACCGAAGCCGGACGGCCTCTCGAGCTCCTGCGCAGCTTCGGCGAGATCAGCGGCAAGTGGGAAGCAGAGGGTTTGCGCACGGACATCGTGGGTTTCTACTCGCTGTCGGGCTGCGCTGTGCGTTTCGTATGGGATCCCAAGTTGTGCGATTACTCGCGAACACTCGAAGTGGGTAAGGTCAGGGATTTGCACGAAGAGCAATTGGTCGAGGACCTTGACCTGCGGGGTTTCCTTCCCGAGGAGCCCGTGGTGCCTGGCGCAAAATGGACTGCGCACGGCCGTAGGATCGTTGACGCGCTCTTTGGCAGCACCGAGATGGGTCTGCTCGGGATGCCCAAGGAGCAGGAACTCGAAGTCCTGATCCGCGACGTGCTGCTGCGCCCCTTCCGCAAGCTGGGCGACAAGCGGCTTGAGATTGCCTGTGTCCTTGCGGGGCCCGACGACACGTTGGAACCGGACGAGACGAGGATCGATCTGCAACTCTTCGACAGGTACGAGCTCGATGCTACCGAGGCGGTCAACGAGTTCCTCCGCGGCATGGCCGGTCCCTCGCCCTCGATGTGGAGAGTCGATTCTGTTCGCACGGAATGGAAGGTCGATGGCCGCGGGAAGCTCGTGTGGAACGTCGCGGAGAAGCGTTTCTCCGCGATGGACCTCGAGGCGAAGATCCGGCTGGAGTGCATTTGCGAAATGCCGGGGCTCTTCGGAAGGGAGAACACGACCCCCACGCGCATACGTCTCGTCTCGGACGGCACGATCCGTTGGACCCTGCGCGCGCGCAAGCCGCGCTGATCGCAAGGGCAGCACCAGCCCTCCCGTCGCAGACCCTCGACCTC
>JAYUOR010000171.1:0-4833 GCA_043760765.1 Planctomycetota bacterium
CCGCCGCTCGAGCGCATCAGTTACGTCGAGTTGATTCCGGTGCTGCGGCGCAATCGTCTGACACTGCCCACCGAGGCCCAATGGGAACACGCCGCACGCGCGGGAACACGCACGGCGTGGTGGACAGGCGACGATCCCGAGGGACTGGTCGGCCGTGCCAACTTGCTCGACGAAGGTTCGGGCATGCGGGTGGCTCGCGAAGCTGCCGCGGAACCGTTGAGCGGTGACGACGGATTTGGTTTCACGGCCCCAGTCGGCAGTTTCCAACCGAACGCCTTCGGCCTGCACGATACCTGCGGCAACGTCGCCGAGCATTGCCTCAACTACATGGGCGCGCCCTGGGAGGACCTGAGCGAACCGAGCGCGGAGGAATTGGCCACCGATCTGCGCCGGCATCCGATTCGCGGCGGATCCTGGATCAGTTCGCCCAACATCGCGCGCTCGGACTCGATGGGCTACACCGGCAAGGAACGCAGCGACAGCAACATCGGCGCTCGCGTCTGCCGCAGGATCATCGACTGAAATCTGCGTATTGGAGGGAAGCCTGTTGCGAACTTTCCCGCCGCCCTGCTCCATTCTCGCCACTACACTGCGCGGACCATGGCGAAGGAACACAAGCTCTCAGTCGGCGCCCCAGCGCCCGCATTCGAATTGGAATCGACCGGCGGCAAGCATGTCACGCTCGCGGGGCTGAGGGGCAAGAAGGTTGTCCTCTACTTCTATCCCCGCGACGACACGCCGGGCTGCACGCGCGAAGCATGTGGTTTTCGCGACGAGTTCGCGGCAGTCAAGAAAGCCGGCGCGGTCGTGCTCGGCGTCTCCAAGGACTCGCTCCCCAGTCACGCGAAGTTCCGCGCGAAGTACGAGTTGCCCTTCGAGTTGCTCGCCGATCCCGACAACGCGCTGGCCAAGCGCTACCGCGCCTTCGGCAAGAAAATGATGTACGGCAAGGAAGTGACCGGCACGATCCGCTCGACGTTCCTGATCGACGAGCAGGGCAAGCTCGCCGCGATCTGGGCGCCTGTGAAGGTCGACGGACACACGGAAGAAGTACTCGAAGCGCTGCGCGGGAGCGCGCCCGCGAAAAAGTCGGCGGTCAAGAAGTCCGCTGCGAAGAAACGCTAGCGCCTCGCGCCGGCAATCTGATTCTGCTTCTTCATCCGCGATGATCGATCAGCTGCCGCAGTTCGAGCAAGGCACCACCGTCGCGTTCGCGGCGTACTCGCTGATGAGTGTCGTGACCGCCGCGGTCTACTTGCTCGACAAGCGCCTCGCCATCAGCGGAGCGCGGCGGATCCCCGAGCGCACGCTGCACGCCTTGGAACTGTTGGGCGGCTGGCCGGGTGCACTCGTGGCCCAACAATTGTTCCGCCACAAGAATCGCAAGCCGACGTTCTTCCTCGTGACCTGGCTGATCGCCGCGCTGCACATCGCGGCTTGGGTCTTGATCTAGCGCCTGGCGGAGCCCGTCTGTGGGAACCGGCGCTGAAACCTCGGCCGGCAGCCGGAAATCGTGATCTCCGGTCCGTGGGAAGTGCGTGAAGGGGGTGTAGAGCGCGTCCTCCTCCCTTCTGTCCCCCTATCGAGCTGCCCCCATGCGTAAACATGCCTTCGGTCTGGCCCTCGCCAGCGTCTCGTTCATCACCACGATCCCTGCCCAGGAAGCCCGCCACGCCGTTGAACCGACGCTGGGAACAGCCGGGCCCGTAGTCTCCCCCCCGATCATCATCCGGCCTTCGCCGAGAGCGCCGCTGCCGGTGCTCGAGTCGAAGAACAAATTGCTCGGCGTCGGCGAAGGCCGGCTCGCCGAGCTCGACGACGCGGTTCCGTTGCCCGGCCGCGCGGTGGTCAAGCCCGGCCCGGACGGCGATGCGGTCGTGTCGTCAGCCGAAGGTGATCCGTACTTCCTGAGCTTCGCGGGCGCGGCGCTCTATCCGCCTGCCGATGAGCACGTCGATCCGGCGCTGGTACATGCCGCTTCCGCCGCACTGGCTGCGGGGCGCAACGAGACCTACGCCTTCGTGATGTTCAACAAGCGCATGACACCGGCGCGCATCGCGACACTCGAAGCGCTCGGCATCAGGACGCTCTCGTTTCACCCGTACTACTGCCTGAAGGTTCAGGTTCCCGTCCTGTCGATCGACGCCTGCTCGGCGCTCGACTTCGTGCGTTGGATCGGCGTGTCGACACCGCAGCAGAAAGTTCACCCGATCCTTGCGACGCAATTGCTGCAAAACCCCACGCTCGAATCGGTCGACGTGTGGATCGATGTGTTCGAGTCCGACCTGAACGCGGCGACGAGGCGTGAGTCCGTCGGCAGCACGCAGTTGTGGAACGCCGGTACGCCCGGCGCTGCGCTTCCCTCGACAGCCGTGCGCATCCAGAGCGCCGGCTGGCAGGAGCAGGCCCTGACACAAATCGGTGTCGACATCGTCGAGTACGTCGATTCGATCCGCGCCTTCCGCGCGCACATTTCATCGGCTGCACTGGAAAACCTGCTCGCGCTCGACTTCGTGCAGTTCGTCGAGCCCGACATCGAAGGGACCTTGGCCCACGACGAGTCGACGCCGATGGTCTCCAACGACATCGTGCGCGCGTACTACAACGGCGGCGTGTCACAGGGCGTGACCATCGGACAGATCGACAGCGGCGACGACCTGAATCACCAGGATCTGAACAACGTCTGGGCAGCGGGCTGGGACTTCAGCGGCAGCGGCGGCGCAGTGTTTTCCGATGGTTGCGAACACGGCACGCACGTGCTCGGCACCATTCTTGGCGGCGGTTACGCCACGCCGAGTCTCAAAGGCAACGCGCCCGGACTCGCCCGTTGGGGCGGCACCGGCCGCGCGTTCCTGGCGCGCAAGTTCAACAACGCGTGCAGCTCCAACGGAACCGCGCTGTCGACGATCGTCTCGGTAATGAACACCGACTTCTTCGACGGTGTTTCGGTCGCGCCCAAGCCCGTGGCGATCAACAACTCCTGGGGCACGCTTTCGGGTGGCGGAGCCTGGATCGGAAGCGAAGCCAACGCGCGCCTGCTCGATTCCGAGGTCTACTGGAGCGGCCAAGCGTGGGTCTTCGCGGCCGGCAACGAGGGTTACGGCCAGAAGATCCGTCAGGAAGGATCGGCCAAAAACGTCATCACCGTCGGATCGGTCGACGACTACGTCGTCAACGGCTACGACCCGGGTGGCGCATCCGCATTCTCGAGCACCGGTCCGTGCGGCGACGGCCGCTGGAAGCCCAACGTGGCCGCGCCCGGCAGTCAAATCATGTCGGTCGATGCGAACACCTGGAACGGCTACCAGGAAATGTCCGGCACGAGCATGGCGGCCCCGCACGTCACCGGCCTCATCGCACAATTGTGCGACGCGAATCCCTGGTTGCGCTATCGCTCGTGCGCGATCCAGTCGGTCTTGATGGCCAGCGCGACGACGCGCAACAACGCCGTGCTGACGATGCCTCCGACGCAGAGCTACGAACACATGAACACCTACGGCGCCGGCCGCGTCGACGGCATGCGCGCGATCCTCGGCACTGGCGATTCCTGGTGGAACACGTGGACCTTTGATCAGTCGTCTTTCAACTGGAACTACGGCGATTTCAATGTGCCGATCGGCGCCACGCGCGTCGTGGTTTGCATGCACTACGACGAGGATCAGTCCTCCGCGGGCGCGGGCCAGGCGCTGGTCAACAACTGGGATCTGTACATCGACCAGGACCCGGTTGATCCGTTCAACGGCAACACGGGCGAGTGGGTCGCCCAGCAATCGCCGAAGGACAACACCGAGATCCGCATTCTCGACAATCCGCTGGCGGGAGCCTGGCGTTGGAAAGTCTGGCCGCAGGCGGTCACGTTCAACTCGACGGTGCGCATGTCGGTGACCGTGTACTTCGTGATGGGCTCGACCACGCCGACGATGGCGATCCAGACCAACGCGACGGACCATTTCGTCAAGCCCAACGAGGCAACTTCGATCAACACTTTCGTGTGGAATACGAATTCGTTCAATGCCTCTGCCGCGTTCCTTGATGTCAGCGACATCTACGGCACGGTGCACTCTGCCAGCATAGGATTGTTCGACGGTTCGATCGCCAATGTGCTTGGCAATCACCAGGGCGGGCGCGACGTCATGCTCGGGAACATCCCGCGTTTCTACGGACGTCAGGTCGATTGGAACGTGAGCTGGCAGTGGGAGGGCGTCTGGCCGTGGAGCGCGATGGTGCGCGGGGACAACTTCGCCACGGTGGCTGACGGCAACACCTACATCACTGTCGACGGCACGCCGCCGAACGATCCCAACCCTGGCTGCACGACGCACATTCCTGGCGTCTGGTCGGCCGATTCGCAGGGAGACTTCTTCTGGTCGACGCCGTACGACAACCTCTCGGGCGTCGACAGCTACGCGGTTCAGATTTCCTTCGGCAGTCCCGCGGATCCCGGTACGGTCGCGAACGTGGGCGCGATCAACAACTGGTCGGCGTTCTTCAACTCCAGCGCTAGTCCTTCCTACTTGAGCATGCGCGCCATCGATCGCTGCGGCAACGCCAGCGCACCGATCAACTACGGCCCGTTCTACGTCGACTACACGCCGCCGCCCGCGGCGACGAATGTCGGTTCAGCGCTGAGCCCGGGCTACTGGGTCGGCGGAGCTGGCTTGAGTTCCTTCGGCGGATACTGGGATACGGTCGTCGACGCCGAGTCCGGACTTGCCGGCTACGCTGTCGAGTTCGACCTGAATCCTGGCACGATTCCCGCGGTGATGAACGAACTGCCGACCGCGACGTCGATCGCGCGGCTGATCACGGTCAGCGGCGCGTACTGGGAGCATG
>JAYUOR010000172.1:0-1944 GCA_043760765.1 Planctomycetota bacterium
CCGCCGCCGTCGCGCTCGCCCCACAGCCGCCACGCTCCGGCGGGAACGCTGCGCAGATCGAAACGGCCTTCGCTGTCGGAATGCGTCACGAGCAGGCGATCGAAGTGCATCGAACCGTGGCGGCGCAGGAGACCCGGATCGTCGACACCATGCTCGACGGTGGAAAGCCCGACAGTCGCGTTCGGCAGACCCTTTCCACCGCCGTCGTGTACGAGCCCGCGGATGCGAGCCTCGCGATCGAGCACGACTTCTCCGAGATCGACGACCGCTTGCGCCGCGAGCGTCGCGCGCATCGTGCGCGTCGCGCAGCCCGTGCGCGTGGCCGTGAATTGAAAAACGAGATCGCGGCGATCGTTCTTGAACTCAACGCGCAGTTCAGCGCGCCCATCGGCGGCGCTGGTTGTCGCAGACTTACCTTCGTTGGCGACGGTGAACTGAACTCCGCCCCAGGGTTGGCCTGTCGAATCGACGAAGCGCGCGCGAATGGTGGCCTTCGAATCGGCGGCCTTTGCAGTTTCGGTCGCAGCTGCGGGTGCGGTCGCGGAAACCTTGTTTGTCTTGTCTACGCTGCTCCCGGGTGTCAGCGCTTCACGCTCTGGAGCCTCGGGAATGACCGGCTCGGAGATCGGCTTCTTCTCCGCGAGCGCTGGCGCGGAAGCTTCGGCGATCGGCAGTGCGGGTTGGTCGCGATCCTGCGTCCACCACCAGCCTGCGCCGAGGATCAAGAGAATGGCCGCCGCCAACGCGAGCTTCAGTGTCGCTGCCATGGGTTCCTCCCGGGGTAGCGTACTCTCGAGGCGGAACCCGGTCAGCGCTCGAGCGTCAAGTCGAAGTAAGTCGTGCTGCCGGCGGAGACGCTGGCGGACCAGTCGATCTTGCGCTCCTTGGGGCTCGTTCTCGTCGAGACCCCGTCGCCGATCTCCTCGTCGCTTTCCATCACCAGCCATGGGCCCACGGAAAGGCCTTCGAAGCGGAACACGCCGTCGTGACCCGACAGCATCGTGCGCGGGTGACCGTCGCCGCAGGTGACACCGACGATCGAACCGACGACCGGGGTCCCGTCCTTGGCGCGCGCGCGGCCTTCGATCGCGCCGCCGACCGTAAGTTCGATCTCGATCGGAGCGGACGTCGTGTCGGCATCGATCGGACCGAGGACCGTCGCGGCGAATCCTTGCGCCGTGCAGCGCAGGTAGAGCGGTCGCTTGCCCTCGAGCGGATCCGTTCCCTGCAGCCGTAGGGCAAACGTACCGTCCGCGCCCGTGGTCGCACTGTCCTTGGTCATCGGGCTCATCAGACTTGGAAGGCCGTTGACCTCCAGGCTCTGTCCGTTGCGAATCCCGGGCAAAGCCTCGATCACTGCCGCGGAGACGACGGTCCCGGCGGAGGTGACGCGACCGCGCAAGACGGGAGCCACGGCCAGGACGATCTCCAATTCGTCGGGCAGCCGCTCGGGCTCGAGGTCTTTCAGCGTGCCCTCGACGTAGCCGTCGGCCGAGAGATTCAATTGGAAAGGGACTCTGGGAACTCGAAACTCGTACAGGCCGGCCGCGAGCACTTTCAAGTTCTCTTGATGGCCGTTGAGCCCGAACGTCGACGTGCGCTCGTAAAGCGTGAGCTTGACGGCGCTCACCGGCTCGCTTGCGGGCCCCCACACGCGAAGTCGGGCAGTTTTCTGCACACCGAGGTCCGCGAGTTGAATCACAAGATCGCGCGCGCCGGGAGCAATGCCGTGGGTCGTGGAACTCGCCCAGTGCTTCTCCTTTTGCTCCGCACTGAGGTCGCCGGGCGCCTCCGTGTTGAGGACGATCTCGAATCGCCCGTCCTTGCCGCAGAATTCGTTTGAAGAGCCTGAACCGCCGCGCGACTCAAAGCGGAAGGAAACGAACGCTTGTGAAGCCGGCGTCCCGTCGGGAGCGAGAACCACTCCGCTGATCGTGTCCGTCG
>JAYUOR010000173.1:0-4825 GCA_043760765.1 Planctomycetota bacterium
GCCGCGGCTGCCGGAGCTGAGCTTGCCGCGCACCCAGATGTAATTCTGGCGGTTCTCGTCGTTCAGGTGAGCGAGGTCCAATTTGTCGAAGGCCGTGCGCTTGTCGCTTGGAACCCGCACGCGCAGCTGCGCCTGCTTGTCCTCGCCGCGCATGAGCAACGTCCAATCGCCGCTCTTCTCATCGCTCTTCTCATCGAACATTCGCTCGATGCTGCCGAAGACTTCAACTTCGCCGCCGCGTTCGGCCGCCAGCTTCAAACTCGCCGGATTTTCCGCGTCGGCGACGAGCTTGGGCTCCGACAGCTCGCGCTTTCGGAAGGCGTCGATCGCCTCGGCGCGCGCGTCCCACCACGGCAGCAAACTTTCATAGGGCCGCCGCACGCTGGGCGCCGTCTTGTCCTGCGGGACGTTCGTGGCCGGATCCCAAATGCCCTTGTGCTTGGCGATCGCGCGCTTCTGTGCCGCCACGAAGATCTCGTGCGCAGCAAGCGAGTTCCCGTACTTGTTGAAGTAAGGACTCTTGCCCTCCTCGACCAGCAGCACGTTGAAGTCTTTTCCGTCCGGCAGGATGAGGTGACAGAGCAAGCGGCCGTAGGCATCGCGCTGTTCGCGACCGGCCGGGAAATAGACGCCGACACTGGGCTTCTTCCCCTCGCCGCCGAGGGCGGCGAAGTAGTCCTGCGCCCACTTCGCGCAGGCCTCGCCGAAGACCGTTCCCGGCTTGGAAGCCGAGCCGGTGTCGACCGCGAGCTTCTCCTCGGTATCTACGCACATCAGGCGCAGTTTCTCCTGATGGCCGTGGTATTGGATCCAGAGCGTGTCGCCGTCGACGACACGGTCGATCTCGAAGAGTTCCTTGGGAATTCCGGGCGGATAGGCGGGCACTTTCGCAACGGCCTGCGCGGGCTTCGGCGCCGGCAGTTCCGCCGTTCCCGCGGGGGATTGCGGCGCGAAGAGGGGGAGCGCCGCGAGGACGCACGAGCAAGGCAGGCTGAACTTCATGGGCTTGGCCGGCATTGTCCCTCTGACCCGCCGCCCTGTCGCGCCGAGTCGGCGGCTTTTTTCGTGGGGCCGGGCAAGTAACATGCGCGTATGTCCGAAGGGCCCAAGAGTTCGACACCCATAGGCAGCAGCACGCCGGCGGGCAGCGAGGATTCGTCAGCGGCTTCGCCCGCTCTGACCAGCGGGCCGGCTTCCGCTCCCGCCCCCGAGCTTCCCGCGCCCGCGGCCATGCTGCTGCGTGGAATCTGCGTCGCTCCCGGCCTGGTGCTCGGCCGCGTGCATCTGAAGGACCACGAACTGTCGCGCGCGGCCCTGGTCCGCGTGCCTCTTGACGGCGTTGAAGCCGAGCTCAATCGATTCCACCAGGCGCTGTCCGGCGCGCGCGCGCAATTGAAGAGTCTGAAGTCCCGGCTTGCGGGCAGAGTCTCCGCGAACGATGCGCGGATCCTAGACACGCACGTGGCCTACCTGAAAGATTCGGTGTTCATCTCAGACGTCGAGAACCTGATCCTCAACGAACAACTGGCGCTCGAAGCCGCGATTTCAAAAGTTATCTCCGACTTCGATCGCATCTTCCGTCTGGTGAAGAGCGAGACCCTGCGCGAACGCGCCGTCGATCTGCGCGACGTCGCGATACGCGTGTTGCGCCAACTCGAGAGTCCGCTCGTGGGCGCAGCCGCCGTGGCGCCGCGCGACTACATCCTCGTCGCGCGCGAATTGTCGATCGTCGACATGTTCAACCTCGAGGGTGAGCACGTGCAAGGCATTCTGACCGAAGAAGGCGGCCTGACGAGTCACGCCGCGATCTTCGCGCGTTCGATGCGCATTCCGACGCTCACGGGCATCAAGGGGCTGCTGGACAACGCGCGCGAGGGCGACTTCGTGATCGTCGACGCGACCGAGGGCATGCTGCGTTTCAATCCCGACGAACGCGTGCGCCAGGAATACCAAGCCGCGCTCGAATCCGAACCCTCCACCGAAGAGGACAGCGGCGGCCCGCCGCAATGGGCGCTGCGGCCCGCGCGCACGCGCGACGGCGAACGGCTGGCGCTCTCGGCTGCCTGCGGAAACCTGCCCGAAGTGAGCCAGGCCTTCGGATTGGGCTTTTCCTCGCTGGGGTTGTTCCGCACCGAGCTGCTCTACCTGGTCGACAAGGAACCGCCTTCGCGCGAAGGCTTGATCGCACACTATTCGGCCGTCGTCGCCGCGGCCGGGGGCAACAAAGTCACGTTCAGGCTGTTGCACGCCGACTTGAGTCTGGGGCTCGGCTACCTGCACGAATCGCGCGAGCAGAATCCGGCGCTGGGCCGCGCCGGCGTGCGCGCTCTGTTCGCCGCTGAAGCCGTGCTGCGCCGCCAGTTGCAGGCGATCTCGGTTGCCGCCGCAGGCGCCCAGGTGCGCATCGCAATCCCGTTCGTCAACGATTGCGCGGACCTGCGGCGGCTCAAGGAAATCCTGTTCGAGGAGCGTTTGGTGCTGCGAAAAGGCAGCGAACTGTTCCAGGAGCGCATTGACGTCGGTGTGGTCATCGAATCGCCGGCCGCGTTTTTCGGCGCGCACGACCTGGCCCGCGAGAGTGATTTCCTGATGCTGTCATTGGATCAGACGGTCCAGTACCTGCTTGCAGCGGACCGCGAGAACCCCGCGCTGCAAAGCAAGTTCGACACGCTGCATCCGTTCGTGCTGCGCGCCGTGCGCAGCCTGGTCGACGCCTGTGCGCGCGAATCGAAACCGTTGTCCGTGTTCGGTGTCACGGCCGCGGCCGCGCACAATCTGCCGTTGCTCATCGGCGTGGGCCTGCGCGAATTCTGCCTGGCGCCGGTGCACCTGCGCGACTTCCTCACGGCCGTCGCGGAGATTGACTCCAAGCGCGCGCGCAAAGCGACCGAGTCCGCCGCGGCGAGTTCCTGCTGGGAAGAAGCCTCGAGCTTTCTCGATGGTTTCCGGCACGGATACCTGCGCGACTGACGGCGCTGCTCGGTCAGCACGCTTGCACGCGCGGGGCTTCGCGCAGCATGTGCGCCACCACGCCGATGGCGCGCGCACCGGCGCTCTCGAATCCGCGCTGCAAGGCCGCGGCGATGCGCGCTTCAGCCCCAAGTTCGCAGATCGCGAACATTCCCGACCCGCTGCCGGAGATCATTGCGGCAAAGGCCCCGGCTTCGCGCGCCGCTTCGAGCGCTTCCTTTCCGCCGCGGATCAGCGGCAGGCGATGACGTTCGTGCAGGCGATCTTGGCTTCCAGCAGCGAGCAGTTCACGGTCCGCGCGACGCAGGCCGGCGAGCAGCGCCGCCAGCCGGCGCGGATTTTCCACAGCATCCGCGAAGGGCACGCTCTGCGGCAGGATCTTTCGCGCGTGTTCGGTTTCGAGAACCGCATCCGGCCAGGCGATGGCAAACCCCAGCGATTCATGCACTTCGCTTTCGATCACGATCGCGCGGCCGCGATCGAGGAAGGAAAGCGTGAAGCCGCCGAGCAAGGCGGGGGTGGCATTGTCGGGATGGCCTTCGAGCGCGATGCACTCGGCGAGCAGTGCGTCGCGCGAGGCGCGAGTTGCAGCGAGGGAATCGGCGAGCAACACACCGGCGACACTTGCGGCGCCGCTCGATCCGAAACCGCGGCCCACGGGAATTTCCGAACGGACTGCGAGCGTGAAAGCTCGCGGATCGATTCCGCGCCGCAGCGCAGCTTCATGGAAGGCGCGCACAAGTCGATTGGAAGGCGCGCTCGGCCAGTCCTCGCAGCCCGTTCCCAATTCGAGTTGCGTTTCAGCGCGAGTGGCTCCGGCGCGCAATTCGACTTCGAGGAATCGATCGATGGCCAGGCCGGCGAGATCGAATCCGGGCCCGAGATTCGACGTCGACGCGCTGACTTTCACGCGCCGCGGATGAAACTCCATGGGGCGATTGTGTCGCCGGTTGCCCTCCGGAGGTAGCCGCCCGTTTTCCCGAATTCGAGACGCCGCGGCGATTGGCAAACGAACCGAACCCATTGTGCTTGTGGGACTTACTTCCACCAGATACGGTGGCGGCCGTCCGGGTTCGAGGGGGCCTGGCTTCATTTCGGAATCGGTGCCCCCCCCGCCTCCCGGTGCCTTTGGAACCGTTCCCCTGGCGCGCCTGCCGGCACGACCGATCGCGGTCGATCCGCTCCCGCGCCCTTCTGCTCGCGAGGATTTTCTCCCGCGAGACATCCGTGGAGGTACATCGTGGTTGACGAGAATGCAGTGGCCGAAAAGGATCGCTTCTACTCACGCCTTTCGCTGATTCCGGGTGTTCGACCGATGCATTCCATCGGCGACTGGATCCTGGTTCAGTGCGAAAAGCCGCAGGATCTGGCGCGTCGCGTCGCGCGCCGATTGGATCCGACCCTGGTCAGCGTTCCCCGTCACATCGAGGGCGTCGTGCGCGTGATCGTCTCCGATCCGAAGACCAACGAAAGACTTCTGCGCACGATTCGCGAAGCGGTCGTGTAAGTCCGCAGTCAGGTATCCAACCACCCGGCCCGCTAGACCCGGCAGCGCGCGTTCGCGCAAAGCCGGCGCCAAAAGGCCGGGTGGTCGAGTATCTGACTCGGTATCGTTCTGGCCATGAATCCGGCCAACTTTCGACGCGTCGCGTTTCTTTTCATCCTCGTCTGCGGTGCGCCGCGGCTGTCCGCTCAGACCAGCGCCGAGGTCTGCGAGGCGGATCTGCGCCGGCAAGTGAGCGCGCTGGCTGCGGATTCCATGAACGGACGCTCGGCCGGCAGCCCTGAGGCCATGGAAGCCGCGCGCTACCTCGCGGCGGAAATGAAACGCATGGGCCTCGAGCCCGGCGGCGAG
>JAYUOR010000174.1:0-4823 GCA_043760765.1 Planctomycetota bacterium
GCGCACGTCGCGCGCGAGCGTGCGGCGCTGCTGCTTGGAAAGCTCTTGGCCCAGCGTCCTTTCCAGATTGTCCAGCGTCTGCGCTTCAAAGCGCGTGAAGCGTGCGGCGCGCGCGAAAATGCGCAGGATGGCCAGCGTGAATCGCCGCGGCACAAAGCGCGACGCGGCGCACAGGCCGATCAGCGCGCGGGCGCGCAATCGCCGCCTGAGGGGATCAACCATGCTCGAGCAGTGTCAGCAACGCGGCGCGTTCGCGGGCCGGACCTTTCCACACCGAGCGCAGACCGCCGATGAATTCCTGCCGCGCGCCAAAATCAAGCGCGGCGAGCCAGGGCGCAAGTCTCTCGCGCGCGGTCGTCGTATCCGCTGCCACGAGGCAACGCGGTCGCACGAGTCCCAGACTGCCCAGATCGCCGGCTTCGAGCCGTTCACACCACAGCCCGCGATCGAGTAGCCGACCGAGGAACGCGCCGCGCTGGCCTTGCGTTGCCGCCGCCGGCGAAGTCTCGACCGCGAACCACGCGCGCGAGCGGCGCGCGCTGATCAAGATCTGGCAGCGCGGCGCGGGGATGCCGTGCTCTTCCAGGCGCGCCATGGCACGCCAGTGGGCCAGGACATGACGCCTCGACCCTTCGACCGCGACGTGACCTTCAGCTGCAGGCTCAGCACGAAACGCGCGAAGCCGCAGCGTCGGATCGCTCCCCACCCGTGCGAAGCCGCGCCGGCCTTCGATCTCCAGCACCGCCGATCCCGCGCGTGTCCAACGCCGCGCCCGGCCCTCGACCACACGCAGGCGGCGATCCCGCGCAAACGATTCGATCGCGAACACGTCGGGATTCGTCAGCGAACTGCGCAGTCGCGGCTCGAGCGCCTGCCACCAGGCGTCGAAGGCGACCCTGCGCCAGCCAGGTCCTGTCAATTCACGCATCCCGGCGCAAAGCGAGACGAGGTCCCGAAAGACCTCGCCATCGCCAATGGCTGGCACAAGCCGTGCCTTGTCGAAATCGATCGCGATCGCACGACCCTGCGCCGTGATCAACACGTTGCCCGCGTGCAGGTCGGGGTGATCGACGCCGCAGGAGTGCAGTCCCGCGAGCAGCCGGCCAAGGCTGCGGGCCAGCGAGGCTTTGAAATGCGCGTGGTTCGTCGACAGTTCGGAGAGCGAACGCGCACCCTCGATCCATTCGAGCTCCACTTCGAAGGCGCGTCCCTTGCGCACGATCTGCAGCGGCCGCGGCACGTCGAGTCCGTTGTTCGCGAGGTGCCTGAGCACCTCGAACTCGCGCCGGGCACGGCCGCGATCGAAGGCGCGTCCGAGCGCGCGCGAATGTTCGAAGCGTTTGACGACGACACTGCGCTCGCCACGCCGTTCCAGGCGCACGCTGCGCGAGAGACTCTGCTTCAGGAGTTCAACGTCGTCGGCCACTAGGCCGAGAGTCTACTTGACCTGGTTGATCTGCACCCCCAGCCGTTGACGGCCGATTTCCTCGATCAAGCGACCGGCGCGTTGGGATTGGTTGGAAGCGTTGAACTGGATCACGTTGCTCAGGTAGTCGCCCTGCGAGAGTTGTTCGACGGCCGGTTCCGCAGCTTTCATTTTCTTGCCGTCGATCTGCACGCTGCCCAGCACGCTGGTTCCGCGATAGAAGGCGTAACGATCCTGGCCGGCGCGGGCGATGACCGTGGCCAGACCGTTGACCTGGTCGAGACTCGCCATTCCGCGCAGATCGGTCTTCGAGCGCTGGATCTTCTTGTCGGCGGACCCGACCACGCGCACGTCGACGTCGCGCACGTACTTGCCGTCGCGCGAGTCGACGACCTGCACGCGCACACCGCCGCGCGGCGCATCCTCGGTGACGTCGAGTTCAAGCTCCGTGACCAGGATCAGGCCCGAGGCGAAAAGTTCGCCGCCGCGCGCGATCACCAGGTAGGCGCCGGTCTTCGGCAAGGCGAGTTCGAGCTTTTGCTCGGCTTCGCGCAGCGTATTGGTGCCGTCGAGCTTCATCGTGCGCGACAACTCGGGCGCGATGCCGGAGAGATCGACCTGTGCGACTTTCGAGAGGTCGCCCTCGCGCAGGTAGAGGGTCATCAGATCGACCGGATACACCGCCAGTTCGACCTCGGCGATGTTCTTCGAGCGCAGCGCGAGCCGCACGGTTTCGCCCGGCTTCACGCGCGTGACTTCATCCATCGAGAGTTTGTGCGCGCGCAACTCCGCAAGCGCCGCCTTGGCGTCGGCGAAGCTCTGCTCGACCTTGGCGTAGTACTCGGCGGCGCGTTCGACTTCGCGGCGTGCGTGGTGGACCTGGGCCAGGATGTACAAGGCAAGATCGCGATTCTTCGACGGACGCTCGATGCCCTTGGCGTCCTTGTAGACAGCGCCGGCGACTTTCTCGCAGACGCGCAGCGCTTCCTCGTCGTTGCCCAGGTACCACTCGGCCACGGCGCGCGAGTAGAGGAATGCGTCGGCGAATTCGGGCGTGGTGAAGCGCGCGGCGAAGCTCTGCGCCAAATTGGAGGCAGTCTTATAGTCCTCGAGGCCGAGGTGCGCCGCGATCAGGTTGAGCGCGGCTTCGGGCGCCTGCGGATCCTTCGGGTAGAGGCACAAGAACATCTGCAACAGGCGTGTGCCTTCCATGTGCAGGTTGGCGCGCGTGCGCCCGTCGCGGACCAGACTCTTGTCGTCGGAGGCGGTGGGGGCTTTGGTCAAGAGCTTGTCCGAGAGCGCGAGCCAGGTTTCGAGCACCGCCGGTGCATCGGGATATTCGCTCCACAGGCGCGCGAGCAGGTTGAGTGCCTGCGACGCATCGCCCTGGCTCTCCATCGCTCCCGCGACCTTGAGGTCGACGCCAAAGGTCTGTTCGACCGAGGCGCGCAGGATCGACAGCGCGCGTTCGTGCTCATCGATCGTCGAATAGGACTTCGCCACGGCGAGAATCTTGTCGAAGGGAATCACCAGATCCGGGCGTTTCTCGCGCAGCACTTCGAACCAGCGCACGACTTCGCGCGCGTCGTGCTTTTCGAGCGCCAGGAAGAACAATGCACCGGCCGCCTGCTGCAGTGGCGCGGACGAGTTCTCGTCGGCGAGATCGCTCTCGAAGTCCTTCATCAGGCGTGTCAACCAATCGCGCGCCTTGTCGTTGTCTCCGGCTGCATTCGCGGCCATTCCCAGGGCATACAGTTCGTCGGGCGTCGCCCGGTACGGATCGGGGAGCGTGCTGCCCGAGGGCAGGATGTCGAACTCGCTCGCTTTTCCCAGCGAGATGAGTTCCGGGTCGCTCGAGCTGCGCAATACCGCCGGAGCGACGCGATAGTGCCCAGGGATCGCTCCTTCGAGTTCGAACTGAACGGTTGACCAGTTCATGTCGGGCGGGATGTAGGTCACGATTCGATCGGCGAGGACCTGCCAGTTCGTGACGGCGCCCGTCACGGAATCCGGCCGGACGCGAGCGCCCGCGGGCAAGGGGATCTCGAGGATCAGCCAGTCGCCGTCGAAATCGTTGGGGCGAGTCTCGTTGCGCTGGATGGTCACGTACGCCTGCGCGTTCGTGCCGCGCGCGAGATTGAGCACGCGATTGGACCATTGCTCGCGCCGGTTGCGAACGCTCGAGAAGCCGACCGCGACCGGTTTGCCGCGCCACAGCGGCGCAGGCGCCAGGACGGCGCGTTCGCGGATGCCGAAAGGTCGCGCCGCGAGTTCGCTCATCTCGCTGCTGAAGCCGCGCAGGATCGCGACGTAGTGCGGCGCGCCGCGGCCCTTGAGCGCGAGATCGACGCGCAGCTTGCCGGCCGAGGTCGCAGGCAGCGGAAAAACCAGCGAACCGTCCTTGGTCAAGTCGAGAAGTTGTGGCGGACCACCGGCGATCGAAGCCGTCACTTCGAAGCGTTCCTGCTGCGGCCGGGTCATCCCCGCATGCCGCGCGAGTGCGGCGAGTGCGATGCCGCTCGCACGCGGATCGCTCCAGGGCCGATGTGCGATCAGGTATTGAACGCCGCTCGAAAGCTGCGGCGACTTCGGCGCCGTCGCCTCGAGTGCGAGCACGCAGACTGCGGCCGTGCCGACCCTTGAGCGCGACCAGGGCAGGTTCTTGTCGACGCTGAAACACCCGCCAAGTTCCGGTTTCGCCGGATCGAACACGCTGCGCGACTCGATCACCGCGGCGATTTCTTTGGCCATCGGCAGTCGATCGAGTTCGACCAGCGCCAATGCCGTGTGCGCCAAGGCGGCGGTCGAGAGCTCGTTGCGCATGCGGTGCAGGCGATTGAGCGCGCCGTAATCGCCGCGGCCGAAGCGCGCGAGCGCGTGCTGGAAAAGAGCCTTGCGCTCGTCGCTCTGCGCGGCGCGCTGCATGCGATCGAGCGCTGATATTCCGGCTTCGAGGCTATCCTGCGCCACACTGATGCCGCAGTCGCGCGCGGCGTCCAGGGCCAGCATCGCCCAGGCCGTGAGATCGCTTTGCTGATCGTTGGTGTTGTTCCACTGCGAACGCCAGCCCTGTTGCGGGTCCTGCGCCGAGATCAGCGCAGCGCAGAGTTGCTGCACGCGTTCACGGACGCGCGCGTATTCCGTGGAAGAGTCGCGGCCACTGCGCGCAAGTTGCGCGAGCACCTCGGCCGCGCCGAAAAGATCGGCCGCCGAGGACGCAGAATCGTTGGTCGGTCCGCGGAAAGTCACGTAGCGGCGCAGACCGAGTGCTTCGTTGACCAGCACGGCGTCCAGGCTCGGCCCCACGGACAATTCGAGCGCCAGGTTCGTGTACTTGCGGACACTAGGAAGCTGAAGCTCGAACGAGAGATTCGAAGCAAGCGCACCGCTCTGCGTG
>JAYUOR010000175.1:0-1941 GCA_043760765.1 Planctomycetota bacterium
CAGCGTCTGCCCGCGCTGAGCAGGTCCACACGGGCTTTCGGTGGCCCCCTCAGTCCGAGTGCATCCCGGGTGGAGAGCCCAGATTTCGATTGGCGTACGAGCCATAAGTCACTGCAAATAAAATGAATAAGTATCGGTTCGGGCGATTGGAAGCGACGATTCCAATTTCTAGAACTGTCCGATACTCTGCGCCTGTGATCCTCGCCCGAACCCTGTCCGCCGCGCTGCTCGAACGTGCGAAGGTCTATCCCGTGCTGACGGTCACCGGGCCCCGTCAATCCGGGAAAACGACGCTTTGCCGGCAGACATTTCCCGACAAACCCTACGTCACGCTCGAGTCGCTCGATGAACGCGAGGAGGCGCTGCATCGGCCGCGCGAGTTCCTGGCGCGCTTCCCGCGCGGCGCAATCCTCGACGAAGTCCAACGCGCCCCGCAGTTGCTCTCCTACCTCCAGGGCATCGTGGACGAACAGAAGTCCAATGGCGATTGGGTGCTGACGGGTTCGCAGCACTTCTCGCTGCTCGAGTCGATCACCCAATCGCTCGCGGGCCGCACGACGCTGCTGCATCTGCTGCCGCTCTCACTGGCGGAGCTGCGCCCGCTCGGACTGCCCAGTGATCCGTGGGAACTCGTCTTCGCAGGCGGCTATCCGCGCATCCACGAGCAGCGCTTGAATCCAGCTCTATGGCTGGAGGACTACATCGCGACCTACGTCGAGCGCGACGTGCGCGAAGTCTTGCAGGTCGCCAACCTCATCGCCTTCCGGACGTTCATGCGACTTTGCGCGAGCCGTGCAGGGCAACTCTTGAATCTGTCCAGTCTTGGTAGCGACGCGAGCGTCTCACACCACACGGCGCGCAGCTGGATAACGGTGCTCGAAACCAGCTTCGTTGCTTGGCGCCTGCCGCCTTGGTTCAAGAGCGCTTCGAAACGCCTCGTGAAGAGTCCCAAGCCGTGCTTCCACGATTCGGGACTCCTTTGTCGGCTACTGCGAATCGAATCGGTCGAGCGGCTCTGTGAGCACGACTGCGCGGCAGCATTTTCGAGTGCTGGGTGTTGAGCGAATTGGCCAAGGCCTTCCTGCACAATGGACGCAGCTCCGATTGGGCCTTTTTTCGCGATCACGACGGACGTGAACTCGATTGCGTGCTCGATCGACCCGGCCGGCCGCTCGCAATTGAGATCAAGTCGTCGAAGCGAGTTCAGCGCGCGGGCGCTGGTGCATTCGATGTTTTCGCTGGTCGGCTCGGAGTCAACGGCGCCGCTGGCCTCGAGCGCCTGCTGATTTGCGCGGGAGGCGCGCTCGAATCCAACTCGTCGGCAACGTTGCTGCCCTGGAATCAGTTGGATCAGTTCGACTGGCTCGGCAACGACCGAGGTTAAAGCTATCGACCGCCCACGATTTGCCGCTCTCCAACGCTCTGGAGTTCAGCGTCTGCCCGCGCTTGTCGACCAGTCACTTTCCCTGCAGCGGCTCGATATCCTGCCTGACGCGGCTCAGCGCGACGGCGCGAATTCCATCCGACAATGGATAGGTTTCATCGCCGACGTGGATCACGTCGAGGCGGTCCAGTTTGAGGTCCTCGATCGCGATCCGCATCGACTTGGTCACGCCGGGCGCATTCGTGTGCTTGAACTCGAAACCAAGTCGGCGCCGGCCACTCAACACAAGCAAGTCGAGTTCCGCCCCCTGGTGGGTGGCCCAGAAGTAACACTGCTTGGGTGTTGCCTGCAGTTGACGCAGGACCTGTTCGAGCGCGAAGCCTTCGAAGGAGGCGCCGAGCTTCGGATGTGAATTGAGGTCGGCCTGCTCCTCGATGTCGAGCAGCGCGTGCAAGAGTCCGCTGTCCTGCACGTAGACCTTGGGCGATTTCACCAGGCGCTTGCCGGCATTCTCGCTCCACGGCCGCAGCACGCGAACCATGAACGTACCTTCGAGG
>JAYUOR010000176.1:0-1938 GCA_043760765.1 Planctomycetota bacterium
CGGCGCGGAACCGGGCGTGTAAGAAACGGCGGCGGATTACCGGGGACGACGCGTGACGACGGTCGTGCTCGCCTGCGCGCTGGCCCAGATCACCATTTCGCCGATGTTGACGTGGGCGGGGCGCGTGACGGCGTAGAGGATCGCGTCGGCGATGTCTTCGGGCGTCAGCGGCGTGACGCCGGCGTAGACGTTTTTCGCGCGCTCTTCGTCGCCGTGGAAACGCACGCGCGAAAAATCTGTCTGCACCATGCCGGGATCGACGGTGCAAAAGCGCATGCCCGAGCCGGCGAAGTCCAGGCGCAACGACTCGTAGATCCCGCGCACGGCGAACTTGGTCGCGCAGTAGACGTTTCCATTGGGATAGAGCTGACGGCCGGCCACACTGCCGAGCAATACGACGTCGCCCGCGCCGCGCTTGCGCATGCCGGGTGTCACCGCTCGCAGCGTGTAGAGCAGGCCCTTGACGTTCGTGTCAATCATCGTCGACCAGTCCTCGGGCGAGCCTTCATCGAGAGGTCCCATGCCCAGGCCCAGGCCTGCGTTGACGACAGCGATGTCGATGTGCTCGTTTTCCAGCCCGCGCGCAACTGCGGCGGCGTCGCGCACGTCGAAGACCAGGCAGCGCGAGCCCGGCAACTCCTTGGAAAGCGCTTCGAGGCGTTCCTTCCGCCGCGCGACCAGCAGCACGCGTGCTCCCGCGCCGGCCAGGGCGCGCGCCGTGGCGGCGCCGATTCCGGCCGAAGCTCCCGTGACCAACGCAACCTTGTTGTCCAATCGGATCATCGCGCTAGTCTACCGGGCCACGGTTCCCGAATTCGAACGCACGAAGCAGCGAGCGACAGCATGGTTACGATCACAATGGAATATCAGGGCGGCCTGCGCTGCCAGGCGGCGCACACGCCTTCGAAGACAACGCTCGTCACCGACGCGCCGGTCGACAACATGGGCAAGGGCGAGTCCTTTTCGCCCACCGACCTAGTGGCGACGGCCCTGGGGAGCTGCATGCTGACCACCATGGGCATCGTCGCCGCGCGCCATGCCTGGGCCATGGAAGGTTCGCGCGCGACCGTGGTCAAGGAAATGGTCGCCGACCCCGTGCGCCGGATCGGGCGCTTGCGGGTCACGCTCGAGCTGCCGGCGAAACTCGAACCCAAGGCCCGCGAGGCGCTCGAGCGCGCGGCCAAAACCTGCCCCGTGCATCGCTCGCTGGCCGAGAATGTGGACATTCCGATCGAGTTCGTCTTCGCCTAACACAGAGTTTGCAGGGAATCCGTGCACTCTCGGGGACCTCGAGCGGTTCCATGCTTCGGGAGCGCGCTAGTGACACCGGCTTCCCCTGCCCCCAACTGCCGTAGAAGGAGTTCTGCTTGTCGATCCTGCGCGCTGCTGTCGTTTCAGTCCTGCTGTCCGCCATCGGCTGGTGCCAGACGCCCGCCACCGACTTGCCCGTGCCGTTCGCGGAGTTCACGGAGAGTTTCAAGAAGGCCCACCACATCGACGTTTCGGATGCGGCGGGCTTCGATGCCCGTGCCTTCCTGACTCGCGAGTGGCTGTGCGACAAGATCGGCACGTTTGACCTGCTCTACCCGCGGCTGGGGCTCGACGCAAAACTTCGTCAGGAGGAACTGCGCAGCTTGGTGGGTTGCATCGTCGACCTGCAAGCGCAGTGGCTCGAATGGTTCGGGACCGGCGCCCCAGCCGATGCCGCGCGCGCGGACTTGTCCCTGCTCAAGAAGTGGATCGCAGGTGCGCGCGCCCAGCCCTCGAAGCTTGGCGACCCTGCGATCACACTGTTCACGTTCTTCTCGGCCGGCGAAAAAGAACTGTCCGCGGCGGCGCGCGTCGTGACCGCGTTCGAGGACGGCTCGGCGCTCGGCTACAAGCCCAGGTCGGAGGTTCGGCCGCAGATTTTGATCGCGCCGACGCGCGAAGAATTCC
>JAYUOR010000177.1:0-4813 GCA_043760765.1 Planctomycetota bacterium
CGGCTCGATCTTCCCGAGGCCGGCTTCGCGCGCGCGATCGAGGAGCTGCGCCACGGAGGGAGGCGCATCTTCGATCCACGCGATGCCCTCGAACCAAGCGTGCCAGAGCACTCCGCGCCGGCGCGCAGGATCGGCGAGCTTGAAAAGTTCGCTGGTCGGCTTCGGCTCGCTGCTCGACGCCGCGCGCACCGCCCGCGACGGAGTGACGTAGCCGATCGGCGCAACGCCCGCGAGCAGTTCGATGCGCCGCTCGAGCAGAGCGGAATCTTTCTCGGCTGCGCGTGGCGCAGGGTCTTGGGGACGCGCGGATCGACTCAGGATCGGCTCGCGTCCCTCCTCGCCCACCCAGCTCGACGGCTCGACCTTCCCGACGCCCATGCCCTGCAAAATGATTCTGGCGAAACTGGATTTAGCCTGGTCCTCCCCTGGGTGGTCGATGACGAGCTCAAGGTGATGCACTGCGCGTGTCAGCGCGACGTAGAGCACGCAAAGTTCCTCGTGCAGTCGAACGGTTCTTGCCACGCGTTGCACGTCCTGGAGTTCCGGCAAGAGCGGCACGGATTCCTTGTTCAGCGCATGCGTGACCACGTCGTAGGCCGCGCGCGGATCGCCGTCGCGGCGGTGCGCGATCACGCTGTCCTCCGCGCGGATCAATCTTCCATCGAGGTCGATCAGGATCACCGCGTCGAACTCGAGTCCCTTGGCGCCGTGCACGCTCATGACGCGCACCTGACTGCTGGCCGGATCGGGCACGCGCTCCAGCCCAAGGCGCTCGGCGAAGCGCGCGGGCCGCAGGCGCTCGGAGGGACGTAGCCTGCCCGCCAGACTGAGCAGCTGCGCAAAGCGGCGCTGATCGAAAGGTCCGTAGTGATCGCGCAGCGTGCCCTCGAGTTGCGCCAGGAACTCCGCCGGCCCCAGCGCCAGCCAGCGTTCCCGCAGCGCCAGCGATGCGGCGTGGCGCTGCGCTTCAGTCGAGGGATATCCGATGCCCGCATGGGCGGCGAACGGCGAGGTCGCCAGGTGGAAAGCCAAGAATTCGTCGGCGGGGTGATCGGCGAATTCGAGCAGCGACAGCGCGGCGTTGACCGCGCCGGAGTCGGTCAGTGGATTGCCGCCCTCGCCGCTGGCTTGGAGACCGGCGCGCTTGAGCCGCTCGAGCAGAGGCGGCACGAGTTTCTTGCTGCGCACCAGAAAGGCCAGCGACCACTCCGGATTGGCCTCGTGCAACTCGAGGGCTGCCGCCACGCCGCGTTGCAGGCGTGCCTCCTCGCGCGGCTTCACCAGGCGCTTGTCGGCCATCTCGGCGCAGCACCAGACGCGCACGCTGCCTTCGAGCTGCAGCTTGGCGAGGTGCGGCTCGAAACCCGACTTGAAGCGCACGGCAGCCGCGCGCGCTTCCGGGGTCGAGAGCGCTTCGTTCTCGTCGATCGACTCGAAGATCAGGTTGACGAAGTCGAGCACCTTCTGCGACGAACGGTAGCTCTCCGCCAGCTCTTCCACGGGAAGCCCAAGCCGCACGGGCAACTCGGCCAGCAGCAGCGGATTTCCGTCGCGCCAGGCGTAGATCGATTGCTTCACGTCACCGACGCAGAAGAAACTTGCTTCGTCGCGCTCGAGCGTCGAGTTGACGCTGGGTTCCAGCGCGCGCCACTGCAGGCTCGAAGTGTCCTGGAATTCGTCGAGCAGCAGGTGATCGGGCGTATTACGCGCACTGCGCTCCGTCGCATGCGCGACGAGCAGACGCGGCAGGGCGTCGAAGGACAGACGCCGTTCCTGCAGCGTCGCAGCGTCGAGTTCCTCGAGGAAATCGGCGACGAGCACGCGCAGAGCGTTGTTCTGCGCGCGCAACTGGCGCGCGAGTTGATGGGTCGCGCGCTCGAGCAGTACGCGCAGCGCAGCTGCGGCGTCCGTCGGAATCGCGCACGAATCGAATTTCAGCGAACCATCGACCACGCGCTGCACGAGGGTCTCGGCGACGAAAGCCTGCCAGTTGCCGTCGCGCACGGCCTGGACGGTCCTGGGCAGTGCCGCGGAGTAGTTTACGCGCGGCTTCCCGGCCTTGGTCAACGGCACCTGCGAACGTTCAAGCGCCTCCAGAGCGGACTCGAACTCGAGCTGCCCGATGTCGGCCGACTGCGGCGGAAAATCCCAGGCGTCCGGGGTGCAGTCGCGGGCGAAACGCCCGGCCCCGGCGAGGGCGGAGAGCAAGCCCGAGTGCACGCGCGACTCCGCGCCCCCGCGCTTGAGGTCGGAGATCAGCGTGCTCCACTCCAGTTCGTTGCGCGGCCGGTCCAAGGCGCGCGAGAGCGCCCGCCCGCACAGCTGCCGCTCCATCTGCGGATCGGAAACGTCCCAATCCGTGGGCAATCCGAAATCGAGGGAGGACTGTTGCACGGACTCCTTGAACCACGCGTCGAGCGTCGAGATGCGCAGCCGGTCGATGTGGCGCAGCAGCCTGATGCACAACTCGGCGGCATCCGCGCGGTCGATGTCGATGCCGATGTGACCGGCGAGTTTCGCGCACTCCTCGTCCGAGCTCGCGGCGGCGCACAGCCTTCGGATCAGGCGCTGCAGGATCTCGCCCGCGGCTTTGCGCGTGAACGTCGAGGCCAGCACGCTGTCGAGGCGCACGTCGCCCGCGTACAACTGCAGCAATCGATTGGTGAGCCGGAACGTCTTTCCGGTACCGGCGCTGGCGAGCAGCACCATGCTGTCCGCGCGGCTCATTCGTCCTGCTCCTCGGCCATGGCCCCGCCGTCGGACTCGTCTTCTGGATCTTCGCCGATGGACAGCAACGAAAGGCCGCACAGCGCGCGCTGCACGCGATCTGCGGGCTTCGCGCGACCTGCATCCGCGAAGCTGCCCGCGAGCATCTGGCGCGCGATTCGGCGCGCTTCATCCAGCACGCCGTCGAGATCCTCCTGCTTGAATTCCGCAAGCTGCACAGCGCACTTCTCGAGCGTGCGCGGAATCGCGAAATAGCCCACCTCGATCTCGCCGCTGAGTTCTGCGCCCAGGAAGTGGCGATACAACGGCAGCTGCAAATCGAACCAGCGCTTTCCGCGGATATGCGCCGCGAGCGGCTTGTGGCTGTCCTCGCCGGTCTTGTAGTCGAGGATGCGCCACTGACCGGTCTTCAAGTGGCGGTCGATGCGGTCGATGCGGCCCCGCACCTCGATGCGCTCACCGTCGACTTCGAGGAACGCGCCCTCGAGCACCCGTTCGACATATTTCACGACCCAGCCGGCCTGCGCCTCGAGCGCTTGAACCTGCGCAAAGCGGCTCAGCCTGCGCCGCAACTGCTGCAGCTGCAGACGAACGGCGGGCAGAGGCCTGGGACCGAAACGCTTCAGGGCCAGCGCTTTCAGCTCGGCGTGCAGGAAGCTCTCGATGGCTTGCGCGTCGTGGCTGTCTCGACACGCAGCCTTGCCCCAGCCCTCCAGCACATCGTGCACGAACGATCCGTAGCCCCGCGCGTCCAGTTCCCAGGCGTCGTCGCGCACGCGATTCAGGTCCAGCACGCGCTCCAGGTAATAGAGGTAGGGCGATTGCAGGAAGGTCTTGAAGCCCGAGACCGAGATCGAACGGATCCGCGGAAGCCGCGGTATCGGGAACGCGGCCGTGGAAGCGGCGGGCGGCGCCGGCTCCCGAGCCTCTGGACTGCGCACGCCGGGCGGACTTCGGAAGAAAGACTCCGCGCGCGCGATCGCGACGGCATCGGGGGCGTGGAACAGCAATCGGCTCGGTCGCAGCGGATCGTCTCCGGCCGCGTTGCGCAGCGAGATCGCGCACAGGCCGGCCTGTGCGCCTGCCACGTTGCGCGACAGCGCGATCGCGGTCAGCGCGTGCACGTCGCGGGCCAGGCGCACGCGCGATCGCGAATTCTGCGCCTCGCCCCCGTCTTCGCTTCCCCAGATCGGATTCAGGCGTTCGTTCTGCGGCACCCAACCGTCATTCAGGCCGATCAGCAGCAGGTTCGGCGCTCCCTCGAGCGCGAGTTCGAGCCAGCCCAGGGCTTCGATCGCGCCAGGGGTGAGCACGGCGCGCGCGCTCTGCTCCGCCGCCCAGTCCAGCCACAGCCGCAACGCCTGCTCGGCGCGCAGTGCAGTGGCGAAGAAGTCCGCGCCGTGTCCGCACTGGTCGCGCGCCAGTTCAGAAAACCACTCGAGCGCGGCGCGAGTGCGCAACGCTGCCGGATCGTCCGCGGCGGGAATTTCCGGATAGATTTCCAGGAGCAACTCGACGATCGCAGCCGTCCACTGATCGAGCGGCCGTTCCTCGCGCGAAGCCAGTGCCGCGCAGCCTTGGCGCAGCGCAGCGCGCAACTTCCACGCGGCGTCCTCGGGCGTGCCGATGACGGCGTGCTCACCATCGAGTGCGTCGGGCAAGTGTTCGGCGTGCCAGGCATCGCTGCGCCCGATCAGACTTGCGCCCAGAGGCTCTGCGTCCTGCTCCGTCTTGCGTCGCAGCCAGCGTTCGAGATCGGGATGGCGAAGTACGCTCGCCAGGGCCGCAAAGTCCTCGCGGGCCAGCCAGGCGTGCAAAGCTTCGAGCGCTAGCCACGGCGCGCTCTCGCGCAACGAATCCCCCGCCGCGGAATGCAGGGCGATTCCATGCCTGTGCAGCGCCTGAGTCAGACCCGGCAGGATTTCTGGGCCGAGCACGCCGATCGCCACCTGATCCTTGCGTGTTCCCGCCGGCAGACGCGCGAGCCAATTGAGCCCCGTCGCAATTGCCGCGGCCGAATCGTCGCAGGCATTCCAATCGAAGTCGCGCAAGGGAATCGCGCGCTGCTCCCAGAACTCGGGCCGCA
>JAYUOR010000178.1:0-4813 GCA_043760765.1 Planctomycetota bacterium
GCGAAAAAGACAGGCAAAAAAAGCACGACCACCGCGTCGTTCAAGCGCACGGTCAAATCGCGCGCGAGCGGCGAATCGTGCGGAATCAACGCGCCGAACACGAAAGCGCCGAACAGGGCGTGAATGCCGATCGCTTCGGTGGTCAACGCGGAAGCGAGGAAGCCGATGAACACGAGGCCCAGGGTCACCTGTGAAATCTGCTCGTCGGCTTTGCGCTTGCAGGCCCAGCGCCGGATGAGCGGACGCGCGATAAAGAACATCACGGCCACGAACAGCACCGTGAACAGCGTGGTGAGCAGCGCATCGCTCGGGCTCGAGCGCGCGACGCTGACCACGAGCGCGAGCAAACACCACGCGGTGACGTCGTTGATCGCCGCACAAGTCAAGGCGACAATTCCAAGCCGCGTCTTGTTCAACTTGCGATCGGTCAGAATGCGCGCGAGCACGGGAAACGCCGTGACCGACATCGAGATGCCCATGAACAGGGCGAAGACGAAGAAGGGCACGTCGCTCGTCGAAAAGCGCGGATAGGCATACAGCGCGAGCACGCAACCGAGCACGAACGGGACGACGATGCTGGCTTGCGAGATCGCGATCGCGGCTTGCGGGCGCTTGCGAATGCCGCTGGTGTCGAGCTCGAGGCCGACCAGGAACATGAACAGCACCACGCCGATCTGCGCGACGACCTCGATCTGCGGGCGGATCCCGGTCGGCAATAGGTACTGATAAAATTCGGGCGCAATGCGGCCGAGCAAAGACGGCCCGATCAGGATGCCGGCGAACATCTCGCCGATGACGGCCGGCTGCTCGATCTTCTTGAACAGCGCGCCGAGCAGGCGCGACGCGAGCAGGATCGCGATCAAAGCCATCAGCACGTGCAGGAACCCACCGCCACCGGTGTGCACCTCTTGTTGTCCGAAGAGCGGCGCGCCTTCCGTCGGGGCCGCCGCCGTGAGCCCCATTCCAGCCGAGCGGATGACCCACAGCGCCCCCGCCGCCCCGGCAAGCAGGGCGGCATAGCCGAACAGACTCGGGAGGGCGCGACGGGACATGGGAGGGGCGGATCGTAGCGAGGGGGATGGCCGGGACAGCATCCATCGACGCCTCCAAGTCCTCAATCATCGACACCCCTGGCCGAGGACCGCTTGTTCCCTCCTTAATGATTGCTTGGAGAATCCCAACCTTCAGCCCTGCTACCCCCTTGCCGAAAGTCGATACATCAACGAATCTAGATAGCATGATCGGTCTAATTACCACGTCGCGCCTGCTCAAGGCCCTCGCGGACGACACGCGCCTTCGGATTTTGCATCTGCTCTCTCAGGAAGAGCTCACGGGCTCGGACCTGATGGAGATCCTCAACGTCGGGCAGTCGCGGGTCTCGACGCACCTGAACCTGCTCAAGGAAGTCGGGCTGGTCAACGATCGCAAGGAAGGCCGACGCACATTCTTCAGCCTCGGCTCGGGCCCGGCCGCCGGACTCTGGCACGAGGTCCTGACCGCGAACGAAGACAGCCCGGAGTTCGTGGCCGACATCGCTGGACTCGTCACCTTGCGTGAGCGTCGCCGTGGCGATCAGCGCGCCTACTTCGACCGCGTGGCGGCGAGCTTCGGCGAACAGCTCCTGCCCGGCCGCACCTGGGAAGGACTGGCGCGCTCGCTGCTCCTGCTCGCGCCGCGCGCGCGCTACGCCGACCTTGGCATTGGCGACGGACTGTTGACGCTGATGCTCGCCGAAGTCGCGAGCTCGGTGACCGCCGTCGATCTCTCGCCGCAGATGTTGGCGCAGCTCGATACGCGCGCGAAGGCCAAGGGCATCAAGAACATCGTCAGCGTCGAGGGCAACATCGACTCGTTGCCCCTCCCCGAGGCTTCGCACGACATCGTCGTGATGAGCCAGGCCCTGCACCATGCGAATGAGCCGCTGGTCGCCTTGAAGGAAGCGGCGCGCATCCTCGTGCCCGGCGGCCGGCTGCTCGTGATCGACTTGCTCGCCCACCAGGAGGATTGGGTGCGCGAAAAGCTGGGCCACGTGCAGCTTGGTTTCACCGAGGGCGTGCTGGCGAATCTTCTCTCCGCCGCGGGCCTGCGCAACGTTCAGGTCTCGCGCTCGGCGCGCGATCCGCAGCCGCCGAATTTCATGTCGCTCACCGCAACGGCGCAGAAGTAACGGGAACGCCGACACGATGAGTTCCAGTTTCCGCCAAGCGCTCAAAGAGCGCGTCTTGATCCTCGACGGGGCCATGGGCACGCAACTGCACGCGGCCGACCTCGATCTCGCGACCGATTATCTCGGCCTCGAGAATTGCATGGAATTGATCGCGGCCACACGGCCGGACGTGCTGCGCAAGATCCACGATGCCTACTTCGCGGCGGGCGCGGACGTAGTCGAGACCAACACCTTTGGCGCCAATCCGCTGGTACTCGGCGAGTTCGGTATCTCGGAGCGCGCGCACGAACTGAACGTGAAGGCGGCACGTGTGGCGCGCGAATCGGCGCTCGCGCATTCCACGCCAGGGCGGCCGCGTTGGGTGCTGGGCTCGATGGGACCGGGCACGAAGCTCGCGACCCTCGGGCACGCGAGTTACGACACGCTGAAGGATTCCTACCTCGTGCAGGCGCGCGGCCTGATCGAAGGCGGAGTCGACGGTGTCCTGATCGAAACCTGTCAGGACCCGCTGCAGATCAAGGCCGCGCTCAACGCGGTGATCCAGGCGCGAACAGAAGCCAAGGCCGACATCTCGATCGTCGTCAGCGTGACGATGGAAGTCACGGGCACGATGCTCGTCGGCACGGAGATGGCGGCCGCGATCGCGTTGATCGATCCGTATCCGATCGACATGCTCGGCATCAACTGCGCCACGGGGCCACGCGAGATGGGCGAGCACGTGCGCCTGCTCGGCCAATCTTCGCGCCGGCCGGTCGCGGTCTTCCCCAACGCCGGTCTGCCGCAACTCGTCGACGGCCGCACGCACTATCCGCTGACGCCGCACGAACTGGCCGACTGGCTGCAGCGTTTCGTCGAGGAAGACGGCGTCGGCATGGTCGGCGGCTGTTGCGGCACGACGCCGGAACACATCGCTGCAGTCGCCAAGCGCATAGGCACGCGCAAACCCAAGCCGCGCCAGACGTCGCTGGCTCCGTCGGTGACGAGCATCTACGCGGCTGTACCGCTGCTACAGGACAACTCCGTATTGTTCATCGGCGAACGCTCGAATGCGAACGGATCGAAGGCCTTCAAGGAGCATCTGCTCTCCGGCAACATCGACGCGATGGTCGAGATGGGCCGCGAGCAGGTTCGCGACGGCAGCCACGTGCTCGACTTGTGCTGTGCATATGTCGGCCGCGACGAGGCGCGCGACATGAACGAGTTGGTGCGCCGCTACCGCACAGAAGTTCCCGTGCCGCTAATGATCGACTCGACCGAGGCGCCGGTGCTGGCCGAAGCGCTGCGCCAATGCGGCGGACGCTGCATCGTCAATTCGATCAACCTCGAGGACGGCCTGGAGCGCTGCGAGAAAGTTCTGCCGCTGGTCAAGGAATTCGGAGCAGCGGTGATCTGCTTGACGATCGACGAACGCGGCATGGCCAAGACCGCAGATGAAAAACTGGCGGTCGCGCGGCGCATCTATGACATCTGCGTACACGACTTCGGCCTGCGCGCCGAGGATCTGCTTTTCGACGTGCTGACCTTCACGATCTGCACCGGCAACGACGACGATCGCCGGCTCGGGCTCGAGACACTCGAGGGCATGCGCAAGGTCAAGGCCGAACTGCCCGGCGTCGGCCTATTGCTCGGACTCTCGAACATTTCGTTCGGGCTCAACCCGGCAGCGCGGCACGTGCTCAATTCTGTTTTTTTGCACCATGCGCAGGAAGCCGGATTGACCGCGGCAATTCTGCACTCCGCGCGCATCACGCCGCTGCACCACATCGATCCGGATGCGCGGCGCATTGCGGAGGACTTGATCTTCGATCGCCACAGCGAAGGCTACGATCCGCTGCAGGCGTACTTGAAGCTGTTCGAGGGCGTGGGCGTGTTGGCGAAAAAGGTGCGCGAGGTTCCGGCCGACATCTGGGAACGCTTGCGCTGGCGCATCGTCGAAGGCGAACGCAAGGGACTCGAGGCTGATCTCGACCTAGCGCTGGCCAAGAAGAAACCGCTCGAGATCATCAACGTCGATCTCTTGGCCGGCATGGCGACCGTCGGCGACCTTTTCGGCCGCGGCGAAATGCAGCTTCCTTTCGTGTTGCAATCCGCCGAGACGATGAAGGCCGCGGTGCGGCATCTTGAACCGCTGATGGAGCGCACGGCCGGTTCTTCGCGCGGCAAATTGGTGCTGGCCACCGTGCGCGGCGACGTGCACGACATCGGCAAGAACTTGGTCGACATCATCCTGACCAACAACGGTTACACCGTTTACAACCTCGGCATCAAGCAGCCGATCCAACACATCCTCGACGTCGCCCACGAACATTCGCCCGACGTGATCGGCATGAGCGGCTTGCTTGTCAAGAGCACGGTGATCATGCGCGAAAACCTGGAGGAAATGAATCGACGCAATGTTTCGACGGCCGTCGTGCTCGGCGGAGCCGCGTTGACGCGCAAGTACGTCGAGGACGACCTGCGCCAGATCTACAAGGGCCCGCTCTATTACGCGAAGGACGCATTCGAAGGCCTGGCGGTCATGGACAAGGTGATGAACAAGGCGCCACGGCCGGAGCGACGCAAATTCGCTTCGTCCAGCGATTCGGAGAGTATCGTCGAGCCTGTCGAAGTCGAAGTCGGCGCGCTGGTGGGTGAAGCCGCTTTCGC
>JAYUOR010000179.1:0-1937 GCA_043760765.1 Planctomycetota bacterium
GACCGGCAAGCTGGTCTCCGAGGCGGGCGAGGCCAAGGGCTTCGCCGACGCGGGCCGCATGCTGACCAGCCTCTTCGCCGGGAAGGGCGTGTCCAACTCGAAGGGCATCCTGGCACTCGGCAATTTCGCGCCGGGCAAGTACTCGCTCGAGGTTTCGCGCGGCAGTCAGCGCGCCACTCAGGCGCTGCTCCTCGAAGAAGGGCCGGCGCTGACGATCACGCTGCGTTTGAAGTAGGCTCAGGAGCATGCTCGCCCTACTGCTGCTGCAAGTGTCCTTGTTCGTCTCGCCGCTGTTCCAGGGCGAGCAACCGCCCGAGAGCCGCTCGGCGCGCGCGTTGCTGGTTGCCTGGGATCACAGCAAACCCGAATCGTCGGCCGCGGCGCGCGAGTCCGCGGAAAAACTCGCCAAGGAACTCGCGCTCAAGCTGCGCGCCGGAGCGAATTTCGACGAGCTCTGCGTACGTGCGCGCGCGACCTCGGACGCAGGCGGTGGCGCGGTGCTCGGCACGTACTTTCCCGGTCTGCTCGCGCCCGCGCTGGACTCGTTCCTGTTCCACGCCGCGGAGTTCGAGGTCTCAGAGCCGCTCGAATCCGAAACCGGCTTCCAGATCGTGCAGCGCATCGACCGGCTCGCGGGTTGCCGCGGGATCCTGGTCGCCGGCAAGGATCAGGCGGCGAGAGTCAAGGCCGGCGAGCTGCTGAAAAAACTGAAGGACGGCGCTGATTTCGCCGAACTGGCGCGTGCGAATTCGGACGATCCCGACAGCCGAGCGCGCGGCGGGGCGATCAGCATCTTCGAGCGCGGTCCCAGCGATCGCCTGCTCAAACTCGCCGCGTTCCAGCTGAAAGTCGGCGAGTTCGCCGGGCCGATCGAATCGCCGCTGGGTTTGCACCTGATTCAGCGTGTGGACCCGGCGACGCTCGACCAGAAACTTGTCGCCGAGACCGTGGCCCGACTGCGCCTGATCCTGGTCGCCTTCGGTGGAGCGCGCGGTGGCAATCCCGCGCTGGTGCGCGAACACTCCGAGGCGGAGCGGATCGCACGCGAACTGGTCGCAAGGATCCGGGCCGGCGAGGACATGGCCGAACTCGCGGCGATTCACGACGACGACCGCGGCGGAAGGGCGCGACACGGGGACGTGGGTTGGATCCGCCGGCGCAGCGCGCAGCTCGATCCGCTGCTCGATCGCGTGTTCACGATGCGGGTGGGGGAAGCGGGGGATGCGATCGCTAGTGATGCGGGTTGGCTGATTCTCAGGCGTGAGCGTTGACGGCGGGCTTCGGGCAAGTCACCCAAATGGTTGCCGCCGGGGCGGCGCCAGGCAGCGCCCCAAACTGTTGCATCCGCTCAACCGCGCTGTGAGAGCAGCGACCAGGTCGCGGTCTCCCGGCACCGGCGCTGCGGACGCAACGGCGGCAACAGTTCAGGGAGAGGGAAGCCAGGCTCCTACTTCGACTTGCCGTCGTAGCCCCAGGTGCCTTCCACGACCGCGAAGCGCACCCCGATGATGTCGATGATCCAGTCGAACCAGCCCAGGTAGGGCACGACGCTGACATGCTCGACCTGCATGTTGACCAAGCCCGCGTCCGAGGCGTTGTCGCGCGCGATGTCGACGGCGCGCTTGGGCAGATCCCAGCCCAGGAACGTGAAGGCGGCCGCCGACGAGCTGAAGGTGCCCGAAGTTTGCGTCTCGCGATCGAAGGACACGCTGGCGCAGGAACTCGAATGCAGGCTCGCCGCCGCGATCGACAGGGCGAGCACGAGACCGGCCTTGTTGGCGGAACGCATCATTAGGACGATAGCTGCGTGCGAAGCACGATGCCAGCACGCGCGTCCACACGATCGGGCTTCGGCGCAGGTATCTTGAGCCCCATGCCGCGTCGCGCCGACCGAATCCTGCCTGTGAGCGAGCTTCTGGCACGCCATGAGCTCGCTT
>JAYUOR010000180.1:0-1934 GCA_043760765.1 Planctomycetota bacterium
TCGCGTCGGGTCTTGCCGTTCGGATAGGTCTGCCCGACCAGATTGCGGCTCTGGATGAACCAGCGATGGCCGCCGTGCAGACCCAGGCTCGGCTCGCCGCTGACTCCCGCGGGCAACGCTGCCTTGTTGCTGCCGTCCGAGTTCATGGTCATCGTCACTCCCCCGGAGGCGAAGT
Source organism: Planctomycetota bacterium (assembly GCA_043760765.1). Classification (GTDB taxonomy): domain Bacteria; phylum Planctomycetota; class UBA1135; order UBA1135; genus JADJQU01. The sequence continues at coordinate 176 of JAYUOR010000180.1, forward strand.
AGATCGTCCCCCCACCGGTGCCGCCGCCCTGAGGTGGCGACGCGAGAGCAGGAAGCGTCAACGCCGAGAGCAAGAGAATGAATGCGACGGCGAAGATCCGACGGCGATTGATCAGGTTCATGCGAGTTCCTTTGGGAAGTTGCGGGAGAGTGGAGGAAATGGCGGACGCGTCTCCGACTGGGACATTCTGAGGAGGGACGATTCGACGCAGAGGCAATGGGACCGAGGCGACAGGCGGCTGAAGCGAAGGGGGGGCGAAGCCTCGTGCGAGCAAGTCCCTCATAGCGGCAAGCTCCTGTCCGGTCCTGACGGCTCGACGCCGCAGGCTTTGGGCCGAAGTGGATGCCCGATGTGAGCACCCCTCCCTGGCCCATGTCGCCTCTCCACGGAATGTGACAGCTCTGCTACAGTCCTAGGCCACCGATCTGACGCCCGCTGAGACGCAAGGCCCAACAACGACCATTCCCAGGTTGTGCGCGACCAAACATCGATCCATGTCCAGCGGGCGGTACAAGGCGAAGGCGAAAGCGTCGCCTGGGTCGTGGCGCACTTCCAGCCATTGGTCGAGGCGCAGATTCGGCTGCGGCTCGGGCGACACTCGACGCCCGAGGATGTCGAGGATCTCGTGGCCGAGCTGTGGCTCGTCGTCCTGCGACGGCTGAGCGAACTGCATCCGCGTGAAGGGCGCTACGCCCCAGTGCTCGTGCGCTTCCTTGGCACCACGGGCCTGCAGCTCTGCAACAATTTCTTGCGCAAGCGGATCCGGCGTGGGAGGCATGTCGCGGCTGCACAGCCGCGGATGGGAAACGACTCCAACGACGCCTCGGAGTTCGATCGACTCGGGCGCGACACGGCCGGCGTCATCAGCCAGATTTTTCTGCTGGAAGTGCGCGATCAGATCCGTCGGAGCCTGGAAGAGCTTACGCCCGCCAAGCGCGACGTACTGGTGCTGCGCATCATGGAACAACGCACGAACCAGGAGATCGCCGAGATCCTGAAGATCGAGCCGAACACCGTGGCCGCTCGCTACCGCCGCGCACTCGAGGACATGCGCAAGCACTTGCCACCGGGCGTGTTCGACGACCTTTGGGAGGCGACGCGTTGAGCGCAGATGTTGGTGTCACTTTCAAGCTGCCGCCCCGCCGGCATGCGCCCCCTCACTGCTCGACAGTGCCTGAGGACTGGCCCAGCAGGCAGAGGATCGGACTCCTGTCGACACGCAGGCTCTCCCCGCATCTGAAATTCCTTCCCCGCCTCGCAAGGTCCGCCAAGCCGACTCGGTCGGTGGAGAGGAACCGGCCACGAGTTTACGCCCCCCCGTCACTTCGCGAACGTGAGTGGAGTTCCTGGCCTAGTACGTACATCGTAGGTACAATTCCCTCCCGTGAGCCGATTGCGCTTTGAATGGGACGATCGCAAGAATGCCTCGAATGGCGCCAAGCACGGCGTCACTTTCGAGGAAGCCTCGACGATTTTCACGGATGAGAGGGCGCTGCTGCTCGACGACCCGGATCATTCCCTAGTCGAGCCGCGCTTCATCCTCCTCGGATCGAGCGTCATGGCCAGGATTCTCGTCGTCTGCCATTGCTACAGGGCATCGCACTCAGTGATCCGGATCATCTCGGCTCGCAGGGCGAACAGGAAGGAAAAGGAAAAGTACGCAAACCCAAGCTGACCATGAGAAAACACTACGACTTCTCGAAAGCACGCAAGAACCCCTACGCGAAGAGCCTGAAGCGCTCCATTACGATCCGCCTCG
>JAYUOR010000181.1:0-4798 GCA_043760765.1 Planctomycetota bacterium
ATCGTTCCGGTGGCGACCTGCATGCACATGTTCAACCGCACGTCGTTGTTCCGGATCTTGGTCAAGCTCGATTCGCACCAGCAGATCGAGCCCGCGCGCGAGCGCATCCTGGCCGTGCTTAAGGAACGTCACGACGACGAAGAGGACGTGACTGTCTGGACGCAGGACGCCGTCATCGGAACGCTCTCGTCGATCTTGGACGTGTTGACGATTGCACTGGGCGGAATCGCCGCCATCTCGCTTTCCGTCGCCGGCATCGGGATCATGAACGTGATGCTGGTTTCGGTGAGCGAGCGGCGCGCCGAGATCGGTCTGTTGCGGGCACTCGGCGCGCGCACACGGCAGATCCTGGGCGTGTTTCTGGCCGAAGCCGTGCTGCTGTCCTCGGCCGGCGGAGCCATCGGCCTCTTCGTGGGCTGGCTTGGCGTCACGATCCTCGTTCAGGCACTGCCCGAATTCCCCGCGGCGCCGCCGCGCTGGGCTATCTTCGCGGCGATTGCCGTGTCGGTGGGGACAGGCGCGATCTTCGGATTCTTGCCGGCGCGGCGCGCGACGAAACTGGAGCCCATCGAGGCGCTGGCCAAGCGTTGAAGCCGTGAAGCTGTTCGATCAGATTCGCTGGAGCGCGACGGCCCTTTTCGCGCATCGCCTGCGCTCGGCGCTCTCGATGCTCGGCATCGCGATCGGAGTCGCTGCGGTTGTGCTGTTGACTTCGATAGGTGAAGGCACGCGCGTCTTTGTGCTCGATCAGTTCACGCAATTCGGGACGAACATCCTCACGATCACGCCGGGCAAGACCAAGACCACCGGCATGCCCGGCGTACTCGGAGGGACGACGCGCAAGCTCAGCATCGAGGACGCGGAAGTGCTTGCGCGCCTGCCCGGTGTCGAACACACGCACCCGCACACCTATGGATCGGCACGCGTCGAAGCGGGTGGCCGGGGCCGCAGTGTGATCGTCTACGGCGTCACCGCCGGGATGCTCGACGTCCTGACTTTCAAGGTCGGACAAGGCAGTTTCATCCCGCCCGGCGATCCGCGCCGCGGCGCGCCGATCGCAGTGCTCGGGCCCATGCTCAAGCAGGAGATTTTCGGCGACGGCAACGCTTTGGGCGCCTTCGTGCGCATCAGCGGCGAGCGTTTTCGCGTCATCGGAGTCATGCAGCCCAAGGGCAAGATGCTGGGTTTCGATCTCGACGACTCGGCCTACATCCCGCTGGCCTCGCACATGCGCCTGTTCAACCGCGACGAACTGCAGGAGATCGGGCTTACGTTCTCGGAGGCCGCGGGAGTCGACGCGGTCAGTGCGCGCGTGAAGGCCGCGCTCAGCGCGCGCCACGACGACACGGAGGACTTCACGCTCACCACCCAGGCCGCGATGCTCGACGTGTTCGGGAAAGTCATGGGCGCGGTCACATTCGCGGTCGGCGCGATCGCAGGCATTTCCTTGTTCGTCGGGGCGATCGGGATATTGACGATCCTGTGGATCGCGGTGAACGAGCGCACCGGTGAGATCGGCCTGTTGCGCGCGCTGGGCGCGGACGCGCGGCGGATCCAACAGCTTTTCCTGTTCGAAGCCGTGGCGCTTTCGCTCACAGGTGGAGCGGCCGGCCTCGCCGCCGGACTCGCGCTCGCGCGCATTGCGCACGCCTTCGTGCCGGCGATGCCGCTCGAGACGCCGCCCGAATTCATCGTCGCCGCGCTGGTCGTGAGCACGGCGGTCGGACTGATTTCCGGCGTGGCCCCGGCACGCCGCGCCGCGCGCCTCGATCCGATAGAAGCGCTGCGCGTCGAGTGAGCGCGGCGGTTTTCAGAACCCGCCGCCGAACGTGAAGGCGAGTCCGTCGTAGCTCGTGTCGATACCGCGAATGGCAAAGTTGTTCACGAAATCGCTCTGATCGGCCGAGAGCTCGCGGTGCAGGTAAGAAATTCCCGCGAGGAAATGTGGCCAGCGGAAGCGGGGCCCGAGCTCGAAACCGAATGCCGTCGCATTGGAGTCGTACGTTTCGTTACCCGACGCGAGGTCTTCCTCGATCGTCGTTGCGCCTCCCGCCAACGACAGCCCCGCGAACATCGTCAGGTCGAAGTTCTGGCTGTGCACCAACGCGAATTCGGGCTCGACCGCGGCGCGCAGTCCGTACGAAGTCCAACTCAGGGAGTCCGAGCTGGCCTGATCTTCCAATGTGAGGGCGTGAATCCACGGTCCGACCCGGACCGGCATTCTGAATCGCTCGCCGGCTCTCACGCGATAGAGGAAGAAGGGCGCGAACTCGACCGTCGCTGCCTGCGTGGCCGCACCCTGGTTTTCGAAGAGGTTGTCGTCGGACGCCATGATTTCGAGGGACAGCCCTCCGCCAAAACCAGAACGACTGCTGCCTTCAACGACCAATCCCACGAAGCTGGCAGAAGTATCGTCCTTGACCGTGCTGTCGAACTCGTGCTCGTAGGTGCCGCCTGACACGGTGATCTGGGCGTCGAACACCTGACCGCGTTTCTTGGCAGGGGCCCGCGGGTCGGCCTGTCCACCTACTGCGGCGCATCCGATGCTGAGCAAGAGCGGAAGCACTGCCAGCGCGAGATTCAGGGAGCCGGGTCTCATCGAAGTTCTCCGTTCCGCGCGATGGCGGGGGCCCTGCGCGAGGTTGGCGATCACAGGGTCTGTTCGGGGAAGAGGACAGCGCACGCCGCGTCCGCGGCGGCCGGGCTGAACCCTTAGATCGTAGCCCGGCTCCAATTTTTCGTACCGAGGCGGATGCGCCGGGGCCAGTGCCCAAGCGACGGCGGGCCTTCGGATCTTCGCCTTCCTGTCCGAATGCGCACATGGGCCGAACGTCGTGGACTTGGCCGCATTCGTTCGCAGGCGTTGCCCGGTACTGCCCCGCATGATTGTGGCGCGCTAACCTAAATGCTTCCCTCGAATCAAGTTGCGTCGCGATCGACCATTGATCTGACGTGGACGCCGCCACCAGTTGAGACGGGGAGCGCCCCCAGGCTGACCTCAGCACATTCATGCGAGGCAGTACCCGTTCAAGCCGTCCCATGGCGGGCTCCGATCGAGTTTCCACGCCACTGCAGGCTCCCCGAACACTCCATTGGGAGTGTATAAGGAGCCCTTCCGCCACGCCTGGCGTGCCTTGGCCCTTTGCCAGCACCCAGCCGCGACCCCACTTTCCCCACCTCTCCCGAGCCCGTGCGCGAAGCCAAAGTCACCGTCAAGATCCCGCGGCCGTTGTTCCTGAAGATTCAGGCGGTCGTCGACGGCTCGGGCTTCAACTCGCCGACGGATTTCATTGTCTTCGTGTTGCGCGATCTGATGGGCGAAGCCGAAAAGCAACGCCCTACCCAGGCCGCCGCGCCCGAGTACACCGCCGAGGAGCTCGAAGAGGTCAAACGCAAGCTCAAGAACCTGGGCTACCTCTAGCCACACCCACACAATGACCACGTCCACAGCATTCACGATCTCTCCCGTCCACGGCGGCCTCCAGAAGCCGGTCAACCGCATCGAGCCCAAGGACCGGGTCAACTTTCCGTCCTGGCGCAAGTTCCCGGCCGTCGAGGTCAGCGACAACGATCGGACGACGCTGCACCGCATCGCCGACGGCACGCTTTCGCCGCTGACGGGACCGATGGACCAAGCCGACTATCAGAGCGTGCTCTCGCGCATGGCGATTGAGCGCGCAGGGAAACTGTGGGCCTGGACGATTCCCATCGTGCTGGCAGTCACCGACGCGGAAGCGGCGGCGTGTGTCGCCGGCAAGGAGATCGGCCTGACTTCCGGCGGCGAGCTGTTCGGCAAGCTGCGCGTCAAGGACGTCTTTGACTGGGACAAGACGGCCTTCGTCGCCGCGGTCTACGGCACGCCGCGCACCGATCATCCGGGCGCGCGCCTGTGGCTTTCGGACACGCGCACGAAGTGCGTCAGCGGCGAAATCACGCTCGCTTCCTACGTCGACCCGCGACCCTTCGCCAAGCGCATCATGGCGCCGCTGCAGACGCGCGCGCTGATCGAGCGCAAGGGCTTCGAGCAATCGGTCGCTTTCCAGACGCGCAATCCGCTGCACCGCGCGCACGAATACGCGCTGGTTTACGGCGCGGAAAAGATCCTGCGCGAAACGAAGAAGCGCACCGGCGTGATCCTCAATCCGCTGGTCGGCCAACTGAAGGGCGACGACGTGCCCGCCGATACGCGCATGCAAACCTACGAAGCGCTCGTCGAAGGCCGTTTCCTCGGCGAAGGCGACAAGGACGAAGCGCTGTGGAAAGAGTGCGGCCAAGACCTGAACGAGCAGCTTGAGCTGATCGGTCTAGACATGCGCATGTACTACGGCGGTCCGCGCGAAGCGGTGATGCACGCGATCTATCGCCAAAATCTTGGCTTCACGCACTTCATCATCGGCCGCAAGCACGCCGACGCGCCCTACGACGACAAGAGCGCGATCTGGGGCGACTTCGACGCGCAGGAGATCTTCGGCAAGCTCAGCGGTCACCTCGCGATCAAGACCGTCAATGTCGGTTTCGCCGCGTACTTCGCCGAGATCGGCCGCGTCGGCCTGGTCGAAGACAACAAGGGCAAGACGCAGGTCAACATCTCCGGCACGGTGATGCGCGAGACGCTCGGCAAGGGCGAAATGCCCGACGCACGCGTCATGCGTCCGTCGACGGCCAAGGTGCTCGCGGCGTTCTACCAGGCGCAGGCCAAGAGCTGACCATGGGCCTGTTCGACTTCTTTGGTAAGAAGCCGGCGCCGAAGCCTGCCGGTCCGCCGCGGCCACTCCTGCGTCCGATGGGCGCGGGTCTG
>JAYUOR010000182.1:0-4793 GCA_043760765.1 Planctomycetota bacterium
GGCAGGTCCCGAACGTTAATGCCACGAACCGGGCGCGGACGCCGCCGCCGCGCCAAACACAACGGGTAGCGCAAGGTGGAGCGAAGCGAATACCCCTTACCGCGGAAATCCAGGTCGAAGCGCACGCCGTGCGGGCAAGTTACGAGGGCGCCAAGGTGCTCGAGACCGCCCACGAACGCGGCGACTTCGGCCAGCTGGTCGTGATCGCGGCGTCGGACTTCGGCACGCTGACCCTTTCAGGCAAGCTGGACTCCGGCTGGATCGACGGCGTGATGGATCGCGGGGTATCGGATCAGCGCCACGCTTTCGATGCAACCTGGAAAGACCCGCCGGAGTTCGAAGCCTGGAAATCCACGCCGAAAGTCGAGCCCGAAGATCTCTCGCTGCGCGATCTGTTCAAGCGCATGGAGATCCAGATGAGCCTGGACGCCGAACAGGACAAGCTCGTCGCACGGCTCGTCGGCGATCTCGCCAAGGGCCGGAGCATGGGTCTGAAGGTGCTTGCCGAACTCGAAGAGCTGCGCCAGAACGCTTTCCCCGCGCAGGCACTCGCCTACGTCGAGTTCCAGGCCGACTTCGGATTGGGTCGCTTCACGGCGGCCTTGGACAGATTCGCACAGCTGAAGCCGGGCGTCGGCCGAGAACAGGACGCGGCCCTGATGCACGCCTTGCTCCTTGGCCTTGCGAAGCGCCACGCGGACGCAGCAGCCGAGTTGGAGTCGCTCGCCGTCGCCAACCCCGATCAGGCGGTTGTCCATCAGCGGCTGGTGGAAACGCTGCTGCTGCTCGGTCAGGCCAAGGCCGCACACGCGGCCGTGAGTCGCGCGCGCACGGCGCTGCCCGCCGATGCGGTGCTGGCCGAGCTCGAGATCAAGGTCGTCAAGTCGGAACTGGGCCCGCCATGGAAGACGGTCTTCGAACACGCAGGCCGCTACTTCGTCGTGCGCTCGGACGTCAGCGTCAAGCTCTGCCGCGACGCGCTGCGCGTGCTCGACAAGGCCATGGAGCGCTGCGTCTTCGAGTTCGGTCCGTTGCCCGAATCGGGACGCGAGCGCGGTGTCGTCTACATCTTCGCGGGCGAATCAGGGTATCGCGACTACGTGCACGGCGTCGCCGACGCGAGCCTGGAAAACACGCTCGGCATCTACAGCCTGCTGCTCAAGCAACTCATCGCCTGGAATCAACCGGACCCTGAACGCTTGTGGGACACAATGCGGCACGAGTGCCTTCACCGCTATGTCGATCTGCGCGCCGGCGCGGTGCCGCGCTGGTTTGGCGAGGGGCTCGCGGAGACGCTTGCGGCCTCCGCGCAAAGCGACGAAACCTGGAAGGCGGGCGGGCTGCGTCCGGGCTGGATCGCGCACTTCAAGGACGGCAAGCAGAGCGTGCCCGGCCTGAACGCGTTCGCGCGCATGGACGACGCGGCGTTCGGGGTCGAGATCGAGCGCAACTACGCATTTTCGTGGGCCTGGGTGCACTACCTGCGCTTTCGGAACGAAACTTCGCGCTCGATCTTCGCTGCGCTATGGGCCGCGCTGGCCGAAGGCGCGGACTCTTCGGTCGCCGTCGACCGCGCGCTGGAACGCCGCGACGTCGAAGCAATCAATCGCGACTTCTTGAACTTCTTCAACCAGCTGCGCGGCGACTGACCGAAAGTGCATGAGCGAGCCGGCGCTTTCGCAGGCTCGCGCTGCCTAGTCCGGCTCACATGCCCGTGCGCGGCTCAGCCGGTTTGTCGTTCGAGGCAACGGGCTCGAGCACGGCGCGTCCGTCCTGCACGACGAACGAACTGCGCGCGAGTCCGTTGACGCCAGTCACCTCGATGTAACCCTTGTTCTGGTCGCACACGCCAAGCGAGAAGACGACCTTGCCCTTGTCGTTGAGGAACGAGAGTTTCGGCACGCCGCCGGTTTCATAGGCGGTCAGTCGCACGCGCTCCTTGCCGCCGGAGTCGCGCACGATGAAGCGTTCGGCGGACACGCTTTCGCACACGGTGATGGCCGAGCCGAGCACTCCGATCGAGCCGAGGGCGAGCAGGGCAATCGACCATCGCTTGAGCGAACGATTTTCGCGCTCGAGCCGATCCAGACGGGACACCAGGTCATGAACATGCTGCATGGAGGTCCTCTTCGCGCAATCAATGGAAATCGCCGCGGGCAATCGAGGCGCGGCAAACCCCGTGGGCGAGCTGGGCGACTGTTGCCACTCGCTCCGGCCCGATCCTATCCCTCGCTAGAAGGCGAAAGCGGCGCAGTTTCGTAAGACTTCGAAGAGGCCCAGGTTCAGCGGCTCAAGTCTGCCCCGTCCAATCCGGCTTGGCCGTGGCCTTCCAGCGAGCGCGGATCGATTCGGCGAGTTCCTTGGAGAGCGGCCCGGCCGCCATCAGTTCGGCGTTCTGCTTCCAGCGCTCGGGCTTGGTCGTGCCGACGATCAGCACATTCACGCCGGCTTGCATCGCCGTGAAGCGCATGGCGATCGCCGCCGGGCCGTCGGGCCCCTGCTTCGAACGGGCGGCGCCACTGGCGAAGTCGTACTTCAACTCCTGCAGGCGGCGCCAGTATTCCTGGTGGTAGCCGTTGTCGGGCTTGCTGTCGTAGCGCCAGGCCGCATTGGCGATCGGGCGCTTCGCGATCACGCCCATGTTCTTCTCCTTGGCCAGCGGCAGGGTCAGTTCGATGCACTCCTGATCGCAGATGTTGATCGAAGTCTGCAGCGAATCGAAGCGCCCAAGTTCGATGGCCCGGCGCGCGGCCTTCGAATCGCCGCTGTAGCCGATGTAGCGCGTCTTGCCTTCCTTCTTCGCCTGCTCGAGCGCCTCGATGCACTCGCCCTTGTCGAGTTCCTCGATGCCGCAGGAGTGCAACTGCACGATGTCGACGGCGTCCGTCTTCAAGCGCTTCAGGCTGCGTTCGATCTGGCGCAGGACGCCGGCCTTCGACCAGTCCGAGCCCTGCCCCGCGGGCTCGGTCGCGTGGCCGCACTTGGTGAACAGGTAAAATTCCTTGCGGCGGTGACCGATCGCGGCGGCGATCAGAAGTTCCGAGTCGGCGTAGCACTCGGCGGTGTCGACGACGTTCAGGCCGGCGTCGAGCGCGGCGTTGAGCAGCTTCTCGACCGTGGCCTGGTCGGTCTTCTCCTGGCCGATCTCCGCGCCACCGAAGCCGAGCAAGGCCACGTTCATGTCGGTCTTGCCGAAGCGGCGATGCTCGAGCCCGGACGTCGGCGGCTTGACCTCGCCCGATTGCGTGGCGCGCGCGCTCAACGTCGCGAACGAAAGTGCCGCCGTGGCGGCGGCGGAAACGCGCAGGAATTCACGGCGGGACGCATGGTTCTGATTCATGGTGTCTCCAAATCGGACCTGGCACTCAGTCGGAAGCGGTACATCCACTATAGGAGTCCAACGCCCCCAGCGCGCAACGCTACAGGTTCGAGCGCTTCCGCACAGCGCGAGCTGCACGAGGCGAACACTCGCCGGCGAAACGCGCGAGCGCAGGCCGTGCTGAATAGGCCGCTGGCCCTTTCACAATTTTCTGCGCGCGGAACGCTAGTTGCCAATGCGGTTCCGGGGGGAAAAAGGCCGCATTTGAGAAGAGCAATTCTTGCATTGATTCCATGGTTCGCCCTGACGACGGCCGCACTGAGCCAAGGCGGCGGCGCCTATCGCGGTCCCGGGGACATCACGCCCCCGCAACCGTTGTACCGCCACTGGGGCGGCCCCAAGGACGTGACGCGGCCGGATCTGTGGAGCTCCAGGCCGGCCGTGAGGAACACGGGCGGCCTTGAGGTGCTCAGACGCCGCGACGCTGCGCTTTCCGCGCTGACCTTGTTCAGATCTGCACTCGGACCGGAAGAATTCGGCGCACAGGGTCTGTTCGGACGCCACCGCGAGCCGTGGGCGTTGTGGTGGATGCAGAACCGTGGCGAGCAATTCGGGAACACAGCGCGCGCCTTCGATGACGGGACCCTCGATCAGGAACCCGGGCTGCTCAGCGCGCGGCAAATGCAGGAGCTGCGAGCGAAGACCCTGGAGCTCGCGCAGGTCGCAGTCGTTTCGCGCGAAGCCGGCTTGCGCCGCGCGGGAGCGATCGCCATGGCACGGCTCGTGCCAGGTTCAGCGGCCGATGCGCTCGCGCCGCTAACTTTGGACACCGATCACGGCGTGCGGCGCGCGGCGTTGCTGGCCTTGGGCTCGTGCGCTTCGACTCCTGCAAGAACGCTGCTGCTCGCGGTCGCGCGCAGCGATGAGGCGGCGCTCGATCGGGGTTTTGCGCTGCTGGCGCTGAGCCTGTGCCGTGCCGGCAGCTTGGATGCAGAGATCGATCCCCTGCTCGAGCAGGCTCTGAGCGCGAGTTTGGCGGCGCGTGAGCTGCGCCTGTGCGCGCTGATGCACCAACAACTGGCGCGCGTGGACTACCTGTGGCCCGCGGTGCGCGCGCTCGCCAGCGACGAGTCCCAAGCGCTCGACGTGCGCGCACGCGCGCTGGAGACGCTGGGCTTTTCGCATCGTGGCATCGACACGGACCAGCTCACTTCGATGTTGAATGCCAAGCAGCTCGAATTGCGCAGGTCCGCGGCGCTCGCGCTCGGTCCTACGAACGAAGGCCGTGTCGCCGACGCGTTGATCGCGGCGCTGGAAACCGAGCAGGACCCAAACACGCGCGGCTTCGAGCTGATCTCGCTGGGCAGGCAGAAATCGCCGAACGCGGTGGCCAAGCTGCTCATCCTGCGCGAGGGATCCACGGGCGCGCTGCGACCGTGGATCGCTCTGGCACTCGGACTCGCCGGACGCGCGG
>JAYUOR010000183.1:0-4792 GCA_043760765.1 Planctomycetota bacterium
TTTGTGGAGCAGGGCGCGCGCGTACACGTCGTTTATCGCACGCGCAATGCCGAAGCCGAGGCCCTTGAGCGCGAGTTTGGACCGCGCGTGCACCAGGCGGATATGACCAGCGAAGCGCAGATCGCGCGCGTCGTTCAAGACCTTCTCGCGCGCGACGGTCGCATCGACCACGGCGTCCACGCGGTGGGGGAATTCATCGCCGGAGCGCTGGCCGAACTCGATCCCGCGGACTTCCGGCGCATGTTCCTGTCGAACACCGAGTCCGCTTTCCTGTTCGCGCGCGCGGTCCTGCCGGCGCTGCGCGAAGCACGCGGGCAACTGGTTTTCCTCGGAGCCGCCGGACTCGCCGGCCTGCGCGCGCGGCGCGAAGCCGCGGCCTACATGGCGGCCAAGTCGGCGCTGCTCGTGCTGGCGAAAAGTCTGGCGCTCGAAGAAGCGCGCGGCGGTGTGCGCATCAATATCGTGTCGCCCGGCATCGTGGCGCACGAGCATGCAGATGCGGACACGTTCGCGAAACTCGCAGCAGGAAAACTGCCACTGGCGGGTAGCCCGGGCGAAGCGCGCGACATCGCCGCAGCCGTCGCCTGGTTGTGCTCGCCTGAAGCGAAGCACGTTACCGGTGCCGATCTCGAAGTCGCCGGCGGCTTCGGCCTGTAGCGCTCAGGCCTGCTGACGCATGCGCGTCCAGCGCCGCACGCTCGTCGACAGTTCGCCGATGCCGTCGATCGAGCAGTGCACGTCGTCGCCGCCGTCGACCGCGCCCAGTCCGATTCCGGTCGGGATCAGGACCAAGTCGCCGGGATGAAGGATCGCCAGGCGCGAGAGCGCGGCGACGGCCAAGTCCACGTCGTGCTGGAAGTCGGTAGACAAACGCGTCAGCAGCGGTTCGACGCGGTCAGTGCGGTGGCGTCGCGCGCGGATCGTGACCTCGGCGAGGTCGAAGCTCGTGCGCGGAACGAATGCCGGTCCGAGCACCAGCGTGCCCAGCGGTGATTCACCGAACCACGGCGTGCGTGGCCGGCCGTCGAGCGAGCGACGCGTGAAGTCGCTGGCGACCATGAAACCGGCGACCGCGGCGGGGGCCTCGGCGACGCTCAGTCCGCGCGCGCGGCGCGCGATCACCGCGGCCAGGAAGACTTCGTGCAGCAACAAGCCGCCATCCGCGTGAGCGAGCGCAGTGGGGTCGCCCGTTTCGCCGAGTTGGATCTGGGAGCCGCCCGCCGCGAGCGAAGCCGGCGAGCGATTGCTGAACCAGCGGCTGCAATCCGAGGCATGCTCCTGCTCGAGCAATTTTCGCGGCGGCCCCGAGAGCGCAAGGATTTTTCCGACGAGCCGCGGCTCGAACGGAGTCAACAACTCTCCAGGAGCGGAGACCGGCCAGGGACGCATGTCTTCGGCAAGGCTGCCGGGGTGATCGAAAACTCCGCGCGCGATCAGTTCGAGCAGATCGCCGGGGCGGGCGTGCTCGAGCGCGTGCGAGAGGTCGAAGTGCTGTCCCTGCTGCTCAAGGATCAGCCGGCTGCCCGCGGAACTCGGAATACGGAAGACGCGCGCCGTGCTGCCTGCACGGCTGGATTCGGTCGAAGTCATGCGTTGGTCGATCTCTCTCTGCCGGGAGCGCCCGATCAACGCGGCCGCGCCGCGTCGAGGGTCAGCAGAGCATACGCTGTCGCGACCACCGGGTTACCTTCATACCAGCGCGGACTGTTGCGATTGAGCCAAGAGCCGTCGGTCTTGTCCTGCATCGCCACGAGCCGGCCGCAAAGTTCGTTGCGCCAGGCGTGCGGCTTTCCGGCGCCGTCGACGAGCACGTCCTCGCCGAGTACATCGAGCGCGCGCGCCATGGTATGGAAGTAGTAAAACAGCCCCTGATACGCGGCTGCAGGATCTTCACTGGCAACAAAGCCTGGGTTGATGTCGAGCGTGTAATGCTCGCGGCACCACTTCCAAGCCGCCTGGACGCGCGGGTCCTGCTTGTCGAGACCGGCGAAGACGAAGCTCTTCAATAACGCGTAGGTCATCGAGCCGTAGGAACGCGGCACTTTCGTGCCGTCCACCAGTTCGAATCCGGCCTTGGAATCGCCAGGCGCATAACCCGCGCCGCCGTCGTTTCCGCTGAGGATCACGACTTTGCCCGCGCGGTCCTCGGCGATTCGAATGTCGTTCGTTTCCGAGCGATTCTGACAGCGCTGCAGGAAATTGAGCGCCTTCGCGTAGGTCGGGTCGCCGCTCTTCAAGCCCGAGGCCGAGAGCGCTTCCAGCGCCATCTGTAAGTTCGAGAGGTCCGCCTTCTCGCTGTCGCCGCCGTAGCCCATGCCTCCGTAGTAGATGTCGCCCTCGCTGAAGCCCTCGCCTTCGTCGGCCTGCAGCGCCTGCAGAAATCCGCGCGCCTTGGCGATCACCGGCGCGTATTCGCTCTTCTTCGCGCGCGTCAGCGCCAGGATCGCCGCCGATGTCCCGTAGTTGGCGAGTTTGCCGTCATGGATCGAACCGTCGGCGTGCTGCAGGGAGATCAACCATGCGAGTCCGGCATCGAGGGCCTTCTGGACTTCGGGCGGTCGCGGTTCCGGCACGCATCCAAGCGCACCGAGCGCAACGGCGCTGATGCCCGCGTCGGGTTGGCCAGGCTTGCCGAAGCGTCCGTCTGGAGCGAGGCTCGCCAGGAACTTGCCGCCGTCGACCAACGCCTTGTTCACGCGCGCGGCATCGACCGGCGCCGATTCGGGCAGCCTGGCGATTTGCGCGGGAGCCGATTTCTTCGTCGCCTTCTTGATCGCCCGGTCGCAGTACGACAGCTCGATCAGGGACCGCGAAGACTCGATGACGCTGCCCTCCTTCCCGTTCCACATGCCGTCCTTGTCGCGCAGCGCGATCAGTTCCACGGCTCGCTTTTGGGCGGCTTCGGCGCTCTCGAGTGACGCCGGCGGTTCCCAGCCTGGCCCCTCGAGTCCGTCGCTCGCGAGTTTCTTGAGGGCCGACTTGAGCGCGTCGCTCGTGCTGTTGTCGGCGTACAGTGCAAGTGCCGCCGCCGCCAGACGCGTCTGGGCCAAGCGCGCGTCGCCCTTCGCCGAACTGTCGGCAATCGTCCCGTCCGCGGTCTGATGGCTGCGCAGATAGTCGAGCGCCTTGCGCACGAACGGTCCGTCTCCCGCCCGGTAATGATCGGGGCATTCGGCGAACGCGCGCAGCGCCCAGGCGGTGCCGCCGACGGATCCGCCGTAGGAACCCTCCTCGAGATTTTGGTTCGAGCGCAACCAGCGGATACCGGCACGAATTTCGGCGCCAAGGTTTGGTCCTTCCTGCGACGCGGCGCACAGCCCCGGGGCCAGGAAAAGAACCGCGAGGAGAGGCAGAAGGCAGACTCTGGCGCAGAGGGATCGCAGCATGGTTCTCGAGATCGTAGAGAGCTTGGAGAGCCCACTCCATGGGGCCGCAGCTCGCATACGCAGTTTCAACGTCAACGCGAGCGGCTTGAATGGGTTCACAAGCGGGCCAGAACCGCGAAAGGTTGCAGTCGAGGGGCTGTGACTCGATGCTGGCTCTGATGACCGATGCCTGCCAGCCCGCGCCGACGCGGCCGCTCGAATTCCGCCGCTACCCGCCCGCACAGATGCTCGAGCGGGCCGTCGCCTTCCGCGAAGAAATCGTGCGGCGTCGCAGCGTGCGCGAGTTCAGTTCTGAGCCCCTTCCCGACGGCGTCCTCGAGCAGTGCCTGTTGGCCGCGGGCAGCGCGCCTTCGGGTGCCAATCAGCAACCTTGGACTTTCGTCGTGGTCAGCGATCGCGAGGTCAAACGCCGAATTCGCCTGGCCGCCGAGGAAGAAGAGCGCGCCTTCTACGCGACGCGGGCCAGCGCGGAATGGCTTGCGGCGCTCGCGGCGCTTGGCACCGACTGGAACAAGCCTTTTCTCGAGACAGCTCCGGCCCTGATCGCCGTCTTCCGTCAGGCCTACAGTCTCGAGCAGGGCGTGAAGCACGACCACTACTACACACAGGAGTCGGTAGGCATCGCGGTCGGGTTCTTGCTCGCCGCCCTGCATCACGCCGGGCTCGCCACGTTGACGCACACGCCTAGTCCCATGGGGTTCTTGACGCAGATTCTCGGCCGGCCGCAAAACGAAAAGCCCTATGTGTTGATCCCGGTCGGTTTTCCGAGCAGCGATTGCCGCGTGCCGGACATTCGGCGCAAAGCGCTCGACGACATCCGCCGCAGCGTGTGAGGATTTATTGCATGCGAACAGCACCGTTCTCTTCGTTCCGCTTCACGTGGATGGAAAACGCCACGCTCGCCGCGACGGCCTTGCTCGTGTGCGCTTGCGCGGCCTCGAAGCCAGCGGCGCAGCAAAGCCATGAGCTGACCGTGCTCACCTGGAATTTGCTGCATGGCGCGGACGAACAAGGGAAGCTCAATCTCGAAGCCAAGGGCGAGTACATCTCGCGCCAGGGCGCCGAACTCGTCTTCCTTCAAGAGATCGATCAGAACTGCCGGCGCACCAACAACGTGGATCAAATGGCGGTGCTCGGCGGCATCACGCGTATGGATCCACAATTCGGTGCGTTCATGGATTTTCAGGGCGGCCGCTATGGGCTGGGAATGCTCAGCGCGTTGCCCTGCAAGACTTCGCGCGTGCTCGTGTTGCCACCCGGCGACGAACCGCGCGTCGCGTTGCTGCGCGAAATCGAAATCTTCGGACAAACGCTTTTGTGCGTCGACGTGCATTTCAATTGGGTCGAGGACGACACGGCGCGCTTCGCCCAAGCGCAGGCCTTGCTCGGCTACTTGGGCACGCTCG
>JAYUOR010000184.1:0-4786 GCA_043760765.1 Planctomycetota bacterium
GGCTCGCGCACACGAACATCGTCGACGTCTACGAAGTCGGATCGGTCGGCAGTCTGCACTACTTCGCGATGCGCTTCGTCGACGGCCCGCCGCTCGACGTGGTGCTCAAGGCCGGTGTGCTGGGCATCGGCGACGTGGTCAACGTCGGAATCGATGTCGCGTCGGCGCTGGCCCACGCACATGCGCGCGGTGTGCTGCATCGCGATGTCAAACCGTCCAACCTCCTGCGCGATGGTGAACGCGTCGTGCTGACCGACTTCGGTCTGGCCAAGCCGATCGATTCCGACGACACCGATGCGATGACCGAGTCGGGCGACCTGGTCGGCACGCCGCTGTACATGAGTCCCGAGCAGATCATCGGCGATGCTTCGGGCATCGACGCGCGTTCGGACGTTTGGGGACTGGGCGCGACGTTGTACGAACTCTTGATCGGGCGGCCGCCATTTTCCGGCGGCAGCGCGCAGTCGATCCTGCACGCGATCCTGCATCGCGACCCGGCGTTGCTGCGCCGCCAGCGCGCCGATGTGCCCCCCGATCTCGAGGCGGTCGTGCTCAAGTGCCTGGAGAAGGATCGCGCGCGGCGTTACTCGGGCGCCGACAGCCTGCACGCCGACCTGCTCGCTCTGCAGGCCGGCCGCTCGGTCAGCGCGCGCCCGCCGCGCTTCGTCGATCCGGCCTTGCGCTGGTCACGCCGACATCCATATCAGGCAGTCGGACTGCTGCTCGGCCTTGGCGCCTTCAGTTACTTCGCCTACGCGATGCGCAGCGGTACGAAGAAGCTGAACATCACCGAGACCGCTCGCAAGGAGGCGGTGGCCACCGGTGACAGGGCGCGCGAGGACAAGATGCTCGCGCTGGCGAGCAAGGAACTGCTCGCCGCCGTCAAGGAGTGGGGCGACAGCGAGGACGCCGGCATCCAGTTGCATGCGCTCGATCGCGTCGGCCATCTGATGCAAGCGATTCCAGTCGAGCAGTATCCGCAGGTCTCGGCTGAGATCATGCGCATCTACGCGAGCTTCGCAAAGAAACGCAAGATCGACGAAAGCAGCCTGACGGTGCTCTATCCAGCCTCGGGACCGAACGTGACCAGGGTGACGTTGATGATGCGGGCCGCCATGCTGGAGGGACTCGAGCATTTCGACCAGGCGCTGCTCGTCCACAAGCAGCGCGCAAAATTGTCCCCGCGCGCACCGGAGCCGTGGCTGGACGCCGGCAATGCGCTGAGACAGATGGCGCTCTTGGAACGCGCCGGTACGTCGCAGAAACTCCCCGACGAACGCCTCGCGCGGCTCTACTTTCTGCAGGCGATTGCCATGGACGACAGGGCGCTCGAACTCGCGGTGCGCTCGGGCAATGAAGACGCGACCGCGACGGTGCTGATCGAACGCGCGCGTTGCCTGATCGAAATCGGCGAGAGCGCGCGCGCCGAAAGGAATCTGCGCGATGCGCTGGCGCGCGACGCAGCGCGCGCCGACGCGCTCGGCCTGCTCGAGGCTTGCAAGGAAGATGACCTTGAGGCGAAATTGGCTTCGGCCGAATCGGCTCCGACGCCCGCCACACGACCGGTTGAAGAAGCGCTCGCTCTGGATGCGGGCGGCCGGAGTGGGAAACCGGCAGCGGCGAAGACTCCCGCCGAATCAAAAGGCCTGCTCGGCCTGCCGATCGTCAACCGCCTGCCCACGACGCTCGACCTCAACAAGCAGGATCTGACCAATGCCGGCAGGGGGCTGAGCTCGATCTATCGCGGCCTGCGCGATGTCTTGCGCAGCGCGGCGAGTGCTCCACCCGCGGCCGAAACAGCAGGCGGTGCGACGACGCCGACCGTTCCCGGCCAACAGTAGCTCACTTCACGATCAGCGCGCGGCCGTCGAAATCCTTGGGCAGTTCTAGGCCGAGCGCACTCATCAGCGTCGGCACGGCGTCGACCGAAGAGGACGGTTCGAAACTCTCGCGAGCGACGAAACCCGGCCCGTAGAAGGCCAGCGGAATGCGCACGTCGTACGGATAGGGCGTGCCATGGGTCGTGCCCGCCCCCATCCCAATCAGCTTCCAGGGCTTGGCCTGCAGAACGACGTCCGGCGAGCGCTCCTCGTCGAAGGAATTGGCCCAGCTGCGCTTCCAGCCGGCCGCCGCTTCGCCCTTGCGCGCGACGAGTTCGAGTTCGTCGAGCGTCCAAGCGTGCTCGAGCCAGGCGGCCCCCTCTTCCATGAGCAGCTTCGCGGCGAAGGCGCGCACGTCGGCGGGCTTCTTCCCGGCGGCCAGGATGCGCGTCCAGGAGAAACGCACGCCGCGGCCGTCGTAGACCAGGAAGAAGTCCAGGCCGAACTCCACTTCCAGTTTCTTGCGCATGGACTTCAATGTCGAGCTGACCACTTTGCTCGACAGACGCTCCGCGCCGATGCCGCGCTGATTCAGGGCTTCTGGAAGCTCCATCACGCCGTGGTCAGCCGAAAGCGCCGCGATCCAGCGGCCGGCGCCGACTTGCTTGTCCAGATCCGCGAAGACGAGTTCCAACTGTCGATCGGCGCGCAACAGGACGTCGGTGACCTCGCGACTGCGCGGTCCGAACGAGTGTCCGACCGTGTCGCACGAGCTGAGCGAAATGCACAGCACATCGATGTGATCGTCGCGGCCCAGTTCCATGGCGTTGATCGCGCGCCGCGCGAGCTCGCAAACGAATTGGTCCCCCGCTGGTGAGCCGTAGACGATCGCCGCGACTTCGGCGCGCGCCTTCCCGTCGAGTTCGCCTGAGAGTTCAGGCGCCGGATAGGGCAGCACGCTGCGGCCATTCCACGCGACCTCGCCCGGAGAATCGTCAGGCGCCGTCTCGGTGCCTTCGAGCGAAACGCCCTCGAGTGCGTGCCAGCCTGCGCCCCACACCGACTTGAAGGAAGCGAGCCACTGCGCGTCGAATTCCTGCACCCAGGCGGGCAGGCTCTGTGCGTACCAGGTTGAACTGATGAACCCGCCGTGCGCGCGGTCCCACCAAAGTGCAAGTTCCGGATGCTGCCCGGACATGCCGATCGCGGCGCGATCCTTGGAGCTGATCGAGACGCCCATCGAGAGCGGATCGAGGGCCTTCAATCGATCGATCAATCCCGGCGAGCGGATGTTGCGCGGCGACATGCCGCCTTCGGGGGCGATCCCCTTGCAAGTCAATGGATGGGAGTCGGGATCGGAGACGCAGTAGGAAGCCGACTTCTCCTCGGGCAGCACCCAGTCGTTGCCAACGATCCCATGGTGCAACGGGTTCATGCCCGTACCGTAGGTCGCATGGCCGGGGCCGGTCTCCGAGTCCGCGTATTGAAGGCGCGCCTCGCGAAAGACGCTTCCGGAGTGAACGAAACGCCCCAGGCCGCCGGTCAGCAGCGGCGCGAGACGCTCCAACTGCTCGGGGATCATCTGATCGACCGCGATCAGCACAACCAGGCGCGGACGCGCGTCCTTGGCCGGCAGCTCTGCGGCTCGTGGCGCCTGGGCAAACCCGAGAGCCGAAAACATGACCGCCGTGAGCGCGTAGTGGGCCGATCCTGTGCAGTGCGCCATCCGCGCGATGCTCAAGTTCCAGCGCCCGCGATGCAAGACCAAGGCCGAACTTCCGGCCTGGGAATCCTTGGAAAGTCGCCGGGCGCTAGGCTTTCGAGACCCAGTCCCCCCCTCGCCGGAGTTCCCATGAAGCTCATTCGACTCGCCACGCTCGTGCTTCCCTGCGCACTGCTCTTCGCCAATTCAGCATGCGTGATCCATTCCGAGGGCGGATTTGCCTTCGCCCAAGGCAGGGAGCTGGCGGAACGCCACGAGACGCTGCCGCTCGAGCTCGCCGAAGGCGAAACGTTGCGCGTCGAACTGCCCTACGGCGACATCAGCGTGCGCGTCGCCGAGGGCGAAGCGCCCCACGTCGACGCGCATTGGCACGCCAATGCGGACGACAAGAAGACCGCCGAGGCGGTGCTGGCGCGCTACAAGCTGGAGCTGTTGCGCGGCGCTGGATCGCTCAGCGTGCGCTCCGTGGGTGAAGCGCTGGAAGTCAAGAGCGGACTGGGGACGAATCGACTCGCCGCCGGCGTCGATCTGACGTTGGTCGTTCCCGGCAAAGTCCGGCTCGAAGCCAGGACTTCGTCGGGCGACCTGTCGGCCGCCGGCGCGCTCGCGTTCTGCAAACTCGATTCAAGCTACGGCGATCTCGCGGCCAGGGGCATCCGCGGCGACACGAAACTCGCGACTTCATCGGGCGCCGTGGATGTCGAGGACATCGAGGCCGAGTCGCTCGAAGTCGAGAGCCAGTACGGCGACCTGCGGGCGAATCACGTGAAGGCCGCGACGCTACGGCTCACAACGAGCTCAGGATGCGTGAACGCGCGCAATCTGGCGGGCGACCTGATCGTGAAATCCAGCTACGGGGATCTGAGCATCGAAAATTCGAGCGGATCGGTAGAAGCAACCACATCGAGCGGAGACATCTCGTTCAGCTCGCAGAGTGCGGCCAGGCGCAAGCTGTTGACGAGCTACGGCGACATCAGCGCGTCTGTCGGAGGCGGAGAACTCGAGGCCAGAACTTCCTCAGGCGACGTGAAGATCGAATGTTCCGATGGCTCCGTCAACGCAGAGAGCAATTATGGGGACGTCTCGATCCGTGGCCGATTGTCTTGCGTGCAAGCCGCCACGAGTTCCGGCTCGATGAGCGTGCAAGCGACCGCCGGCAGCGTGGCGAGCACTCCCTGGCACATCTTCACGAACTACGGGGACGTCGCGCTCGGGCTGCCCGGCGACTTCAGCTGCGAACTCT
>JAYUOR010000185.1:0-4778 GCA_043760765.1 Planctomycetota bacterium
CCTGCCCGCCAACAGCGTGATCACCCTGGAAATCCTGTCCGGCCTGATCAGCCTCACGCTGGCCACGGGCATGCTGTTTGCGCGCATCGCTCGACCGACGGCGCGCATCATCTTCAGCCGCAAGGCCGTGATCGCCCCCTACAAAGGCATCAGCGCTTTCGAGTTTCGCATCGCCAACGCGCGCAAGAACCAGATCCTCGAATTCCAGGCCAAGGTGATCCTGAGCCGACTCGAGAAAGGCGTGAGGTGTTTTCACACGCTCGAACTCGAGCGCAGCTCGGTGGCGTTCTTCCCGCTCAGCTGGACGATCGTGCACCCGATCACCGAAAAAAGTCCGCTGCACGGTGTGACGGAAGCGAGCTTGCAAGTCTGCGACGCTGAGTTCATGGTGCTGCTCACCGGCATCGACGAGACTTTCGCGCAAAGCGTGCACGCGCGATCTTCTTACAAGTCGGACGAACTCGTCTGGAACGCCAAGTTTGTCAACATCCTCAGGCTGCCGGCGGACGGTCAGACGCTCGCGATCGATGTGGCGCGCATCCACGATGTTGAACCGGCCGCGTTTGTTGCCTGAATCGCGAGCGTCGCGCCATTGTGCAGCTGCGCGAAACGCGGGCGTGTGATCCGACATTTCTGGATCTGCAGCCTGCAGAATCGGCGACAGGTTCGGCCGAGCACAGGCAGGCCCGCTACGGAGGCGTTTGCACTGAAACGCCCTCGCGCATCGAAAGCACGCCGCGGTAGACGCCCCAGCCGAGCGCAGCGGTCAGCGCGAGCACGATCATGAAGACAAGCGCTCGCACCCACCACGGCCGTTGCGCGAGGTCGGTTACGAGCAGGCCGTTGCGCGCATCTTCCTTGTGGAACTGCAGCACGCGCCGGCCGCGGGATTCCAAGCCGGGATCGGCGGCGGTTCGCGCTGCTGGCGCCGAGACAACTGTGGGCGCAGGCGACGGACTTGGCCGCGACGGTGCGCGCGGGACCACTGCACGCGTCGCTTCGGGTGCGGAATCGAGCAGGATCTCGTCTTCGATTTCGATTTCGTCCGACGCAGGCGCTACTAAAGCTGCGCCGCGCGCGATCGGAGTCGCGACGGGCGCCGGGGCGGCTGCCGCGATAACAGCTGGCGCGGCGGACACGGACGCAACGGCGGTTCGCAGGCGCACGAGCACCTCGCCGATGACGAACTCGCGCAGATCGGTCAGCTGCGCTTTTTCGCGCCGCGATCCGTCGACCATGAACCCATTCGTCGAGCCATCGTCGACGATCATCCAGCTTCCGCCGTCGAACTCGAAGTGCGCGTGGTGGCGGCTGATCGACTTGTCGCGCAGCACGACTTCGCGGTCGGGAGCGCGACCGACCGTGGATCCGTGGACGACTTCGTAGGAACGGCCGACGTCCGGCCCGGAGAGCACGAAGAGTTCGGCCTTGGCTCTGGATTTTCCGGCTTCGGGATTGGCTGCGGCCATGCTCCCTGGAGCCTATCGCGACGGGCCGCCTTGCGCACGCTTGGGAGGATCCGGATCGACTTCGCAGCATGGCGAGTTGTCGGAAGAGCATCCGGCGGCGAGACTCGCGCGCGATGGCTAGCCCAACTACCCCGGCGATCGAGGCACGCGGCCTGGAGCAGAGTTATCGCTCGGGCTTCCTTTGGCGAGCGCACAAGGTGCTGCACGGCATCGATCTCGAGCTCCCGCGCGGCGCGCGGCTAGGACTGGTCGGGCCGAACGGCTCGGGCAAGAGCACGCTCTTGCGCGTGCTCGCGGGCGTCGAGCGGCCGAGCGCGGGGACGCTCACGCTCTTCGGCGGCGAGTGGGCGGGAGCAGAGCTTCGCCGACGCGTGGGATTCTTGCCCGAGGACGCGCCGTTCCCGCGCGAGCTGCGCGCGTTGGAGACGCTCGAGTTGCTGGCGAGCCTGCGCGGAGTGGCCAAGAGAGACGCGCGCGAGCGTTCGCGCGAACTCTTGCACGCTGTCGGACTCCAGTCGGCCGCGCGCACCACCCTAGGCAGATTTTCGCGCGGCATGCTGCGCCGCTTCGGCTTGGCGCAGGCCTTGGTGCACGAACCGGAACTCGTGTTGCTCGACGAGCCGACGGCGGGATTGGACGCACTCGGCCTTGGAGTCTTCGACGAGTTGCTCGAGCGCTGCCGCGCGCCCAAGACGAGTCTGGTGATCGCTTCGCATGTGCTCACCGATTTGCAGACGCACTGCGATCAGTTGATCGTACTGCATGAAGGACTCGTCGCGGCCTCGGGCGCACCGCGCGATGTGCTCAAGGCCGAGAACGGGCCGACGACACTCGAATTCGAAGGACTCGGCGATGCCGAAATCTCCGGCGTCGAGCGCAAGATCGCCATGGAAGGCGGCAAGCTCCTGCTGCGCGGTCCGTCGCCCGCGGCGCTGCGCGCGCTCTATCGGCGATTGTCGCGATGAAACTCTCGCTTGGGTTGGCTGCGCTCGTTGCGCGAAGATTTCTTTCGCCGACTGGGCTGTTCCTGATCGGCGGAGCGCTCGCGCTCGCGATGTTCTTGCCCTGGTCGCCGAGCGCGGCGCGCGGCGGCGAGGAACTTTCGCTCGAAGTCAGCGCCGGACTCGCACGCCAGGGCGTCTGGATCTGCGCGCTCGGCATGGTCCTGCCCTGGTTCACCTGGCGCAGCAGCACGTTCGTGCGCCAGTGGCGAGAGGGCGAAAGCGATTGGCTCGGGACCAGCGCACTTTCGCGCGCAGGCGTGGCTTGGTCCCATGTGACCGGCGCGTTGCTCGCGCTTGGCCTCGCGCTGGTGCCGTTCGCAATCGCCGGCGAAGTTTGCTCCCGACGAAAAAGTCCGCAGTTGCAGTGGCTCGCGGACAGCGACGTGCGATCCGTCGCGTTGATGACCGAGAGCGATCGCGTGTCGCTGGACGTGGGTCCTCCAGCGGGGGCGAGCCTTGCGATTGCGCGCTTCATCGTCGCGGCGCCAGGCAGCGGCGGACCTAGCGCGACAGTTCGTTGCACGCTTGAACGCGCCGGATCGGCGACAATCAGCAGCGAAACGCGCATCTCGAACACGACGGCGCTGAGGCTGGAATTCCACGGCGGCACGGGGCCGCTGAAGCTGACCTTCGAACACGTCGGGCCCGGCGCGGTGGTCGTGCTCGAAGGTTCCAGGCTGCAGTGGTTCGCGCCGCATCCTTCGCGTTGGAGCGTGGCGCTTTCGCTTTGGCTGCACGTTTGGCTCGCCGCCGCGGCGTGCGCGGCGATCGCGCTCGGCGTCGCCGCTTGGACAAGTCCGGGCTCCGCATTCCTGGCCGCCGCCGCCGTGCCGGCCATCGCCTGGCTCGAGGATCGTGCGCCAGTGTTTTGGCCGGGCGTCGGATTGCGCGACGCGCTCGAACTGTCCGGCGCGGGATTCGGTCCGGGCTATCCCGCGCTGAGCACGTGGATCGGTTGCGCTCTCGCGCTCTGCGCGGCGCCCGCGTTGCAGGCACTCGCGCGCGATCTGTGGAGACGCGAACCGTGAAGTCAATTCGCCCGCTGCACGTCCTCGCGTTGCTGCTTGGTCTAGGCGTGTGCTTCGCTCCCCTGCCGCCGGCGCGCGAACAGAGGACGAGTTCGAGTCTCGCAGGCCGCCTGCTCGGTCCGGTGGCCGCGCTCGCGGCGAGCGTCCAATGGGTGCGCGCCGACGTCGCCTTCCGGCGCGGGCGCGTCGAACTTTTTCTGGCGCGGGCCGAGACAGCGCTGGCGCTCGCGCCTGAGTCGGCCGACGGTTGGAGCTACCTCGCCATGAACCAGGCCTTCACCCTGGCCTCGCCCGAGCGCGAGCCCGATCCCGCGCGGAGGCTGGCTTGGGTCCGGGCCGGACTGACGACGGCGGCCGAGGGCGAGCGCGTGGCTTCGGCTCCGGGGGAGCTCGCAATCCTGGCCGGAACGATCATGGTCAAGACTGCGTCGCTCGACCCCGATCTGCCGTGGCCGGGAGGTCTTGCCGCGATCTGGGAGGCCGCCGCGGGCCACTTCGAACGCGCCGGGCGCCTGGGTTACGACGCGTCCGAGTCTGCAAATCTGTCGGCCGCGGCTCGGCTGGCGGGACAGCGCGCGCGTCAATGATCCTGCTCCGCGAAAAATGCCTGAACTTGGCCCGTCAGGTTGCATAGAGTTCCGCCGCGCCATGCTTCCCGAGGACTTCAGCGACTGGGTCAGTTCGTTCTTCACGCGCTTCAACTACATCGCGCCGTTCACGGTGCTTGTGCTGTGCGGCGTCGGCTTGCCCCTGCCCGAAGAAGTCACGCTCATCGGGTCGGGCCTCTTGCTGCACAAGGGCGAGGTCGAGTTCATCAAGATCACGACCACCTGCTCGATTGCGATCCTGATCGGCGACTCGATCCCCTTCTGGCTCGGCCGTCACTACGGGATGAGCGCGCTGCAGCACCGCTTCATGCGCCGAATCCTGCACCCTGAGCGGCTCTCGAAACTAGAAGAGCGCTTCCGCGAGCACGGCAACTGGGCCACCTTCATCTGCCGTTTCATGGCCGGAGTGCGCATCCCCGGTTACTTCCTGGCGGGCACGATGCGCATGAGCTATCCGCGCTTCCTGCTTCTGGACACAGTCGGCGTGCTGATTTCCGTGCCCGTCTCGATCTATCTGGGCAAGATTTTCGGCAGCAAGATGGAGGAGTTGAAGAACAGCCTGCGCGACCTGCACCTGATCCTTGGCTTCATCGTCTTTGCCCTGGTTTTCGTGATCGTCTGGAGGGCGCGCGGCCGCCGCAAGGCCGAACCGCCCCCCCAGCCCGCGCC
>JAYUOR010000186.1:0-4773 GCA_043760765.1 Planctomycetota bacterium
TTGGCACTCCTGCAGCAGGGTTTGGACTACGACCAGCTGCTCTATCGCTGGGTGCACGTCATCGCCGGCGTCGTCTGGCTGGCGATGCTGTACAGCTTCACGCTCGTCTACACGCACTCCGTTGCGGCGCTCCAGGCAGATGTGCGCAAGCAGGTCGCGCTCCAGTACATCCCGCGCATGATGTTCTGGTTCAAGTGGGCCGCGCTCATGACCTGGCTCACCGGAGCCGCGCTGCTGATGAAGTTGTACTACTCGTCGAAGGCCGCGCCGCTGATGTACGCCTCCACGAGTGAGTTCGCGGGAACGCACATGCCCTGGAGCCAAGTAGGCCAGGCTTTGGGGCTGCTGTTCGGCTTGCTGGTCGTGTACGAGTTGCTCGCGCGCGTCGCAGGAAAGTACGCAGAGCTTTCCTGCGTGGCGTGGGCCGCGGTCGCCGTTGGCTACGGTTGCTTTCTCGACAGTCGTCTCGAGATGTCGCACCGCGCGATCCTGATTCACATTGGGGCGCTGCTCGGCACGGCGATGGCGGCCAACGCCTGGATGCACATCGCCCCGGCCTTCGAGCGCTCGGTCGCCGCAATGCGCGAGGGGCACGCGCCGAATCAGGCGGATCTCGCGCGGGCCGGCGTGCGCTCGCGGCACAATTTGTTCATGTCAATGCCGCTGTTGCTGCTGATGCTGAGCGTGCACCAGGAGCGGCTGCTCGGGTTTGAACGCTGGCAGATCCCGATCGCGGGTTTGATGATCGTCGGACTTGGCATCGGCTGGAGCCTGCGAAGATTCTCGGCGGAAGTGGGCGAGTAAACTCGATATTCACGACCGCGCCGGTTCAGCAGTCGGCCTGCGCTACTTGTGAGTGCGACGTCCCAGTACGGTGTCAGGCACCCTCCCAACCTGTTGCGTTCAGCCCACGGCGCTGCGGGAGCAACGGCCAGGCCGAGCTGACCCGGAATTAGCGCTGTGAAAGCAGCGGCGGCAACAGTTCAGGAATGTGCCTGGCGCCTCGCGCTTGCTTGCTGGGCTACGGTGCGACGGAGTACTCGAGAGCGTTTGAGAAGCTTGGGTTGCTCGGGGCGCCGGGTAGGGGATCGCTGGACCACCATTGGCAACTTACGCGCAAACCTGGAGTCGAAAGGCCCGGAGCACGTGAACCGCCGAGCGCGCCGCTCGCGAAGGCGTTCATGTCGATGGACAACACACCGCTGCAGTCAGCTCCCGTAGGCGATCCGCCGGAGCTCATGGAGATCGTGCGACGGATGGGCGCTGCGACGCACAGCGTGCCACTGCCCACTGGCAACGTGGCGCGTCCGCCGAAGGTGTACATCAAGAGACCCGGGCGTTGGTTGCGGATCGACAGCGCGCTGATCACGAATCCTGAGTTCGCCGATGCCGACGATGAGCCCTGGCTGACGATCGCCGGAATGCAGCCCAGCGAATTGTGCGTGCCCACGCAGTAGGTCACTAGTTCGCATTCGTCCGGCACTCCATTGCCGTTGACGTCGAGCGAAGTCCCGTTGGCGATCTGCCTGGGATCATAGATGCCGTTGCCGTCGCAGTCCGACTGCACGAGCTTGGCGAGCGCTGCCGAAGCGGACACGCGGCCCCAACCGGTCAACGTGTCGAAGCCGCTCACGCCCAGATCGCGCGCCGTCAATTTCAGAACTTCGCGCGCATCGTCGGCCGACAGGCTCGGCATGTACGCGAACATCAGTCCCAGCGTACCGGCGACGATCGGTGACGAGTACGAAGTGCCCGAGAAGGATGCGTAGCCAGCGCCGACCGTGGTGGTTCGAATATTCTCTCCGGGTGCGACGACCCAAAGCTGGGGTCCGATCGCGGAGAAACTGGAACGTGCGTCCTGATGGTTCGTCGAACCGACGGCGATGACGCGCGACTGGTTGGCCGGATAGGTCACCGCGGCGGGGGAGTTGCCCGCGGCCGCGACCAGCGTCACGCCACGGACGTCATGGGCGTACTGGAGTGCCGCGTCGATGGCCGCCGTCTGCGGCACCTGCAGCGACATGCTGATGATGCGCGCGCCGTTGTCTGCCGCGTAGAGGATCGCGTCGTCGAGCAAGGCGCTCTGCGGAGCGCTGTCGCCAACTGCCAGGATCATTCCCCGACATCCATTCGCGGGTTCGAAGCCCCCGGCCACCCCGCTCACTCCCTGAGCGTTGTTGGTGCGCGCGAGCGCCGCGCCGGCGGTGGACGTTCCGTGGAAAGACGTTCCGGCCACGTCGGGATTGGCGTGTTCGAAATCCCAGCCGTGCGTGTCGTCGATGAATCCGTTGCCGTCGTCGTCAATGCCGTTGGTCGCGATCTCGCCCGCGTTGAGCCAGATGTTCGCGGCCAGGTCGGGGTGTGTGATCTCGGTACCCGAATCGACGATCGCGATCACAACGCTCGGGTTGCCGACGCTGATGTCCCAGGCACTGGTCGCGCCGATGTCGGCGCCGGGCGTTCCGCCGGTCTGACCGGTGTTGCGCAGGTGCCACTGCAAACCGAACTGCGTGTCGTTCGGCACGCCGCTGTAACTTCCGATAGCTGACAATTCCGCGGCGTTGACACGCTTGTCCGCGCGCAACGCGTTCAAGACGTCGAGCGCGTCGACATCCGCGGGCACGTTGACGTCGATCCATCCAAGCCGGTTGGCGCGCACGATAGAGAGCCGGCGCAGCGGCGAACCGCTCGGCAGTCCGGCGCGCCAGTCCGCGAAGTCGAGCGTGGCGAGCTTGAGAGTCGCGAGGCGCTGGTTGACCGCCCAGCGTTGATTGCCCTGCGTGCGCCAGAGATCGGTTCCCTCACGTTTGTACTCGGCAGCCTGGGCGCTCGCCAGAGTCGCAGGCAGCGCGACCAGGATTCCTGCAGCCATCCAGCCTTTGATTTGCATCGATCGTCGGTCGTGTTGAATTCTTGGCGCCGTGGCCGGTGGCCGCCTGCCCAGTCGGTGACGTGAGGCGGACATTTCACTACAGAACTCGATTCTTGGCCCTTGCCCGTTCAGTCTATCCCACTCCCGCAGTAGGGGCGGCCAGAGAGCGGGGGGGGCGGGTGCGAAGCGAAGCCCTTTCCGGGCTCCCCCCACGTACAGCACGTCTGACAGAACCGTATTGTGGAGCGTCCGGAGGGTCACCCACTCCGGCTACCCGCCATGTTCGACCAATTGCTCTGCATGTTCCTGCTGTCCACGGCTCAGTCCCCTAAGCCCCTCGAGGCCGATCCAGCGACCGCGCCGAATCCAGCGCTCGAGGACGCGCGCGCTGCGGCACGCTTCCTGGGTCTTGAGTACAGCGACGAGCAATTGAAGCTAGCCGAGCCCGGCCTCGCGGACTTGCGCAGTTCCTTCGATCGACTGCGAGCCCTGGCCGGTCCGGCCGGCTTGCCGCCGGCGATCGGTTACACGGTCGCGCTCGCGGGGCTAGTGTCGGACGCGCGCTACGTTGGGCCGCTGGCACGTCCTGCGCCGGCGTTGCGCGAGCGCCCGGACATGCTCGACGCACTCGCCTTCGCCTCGATTCCGGAACTAGGCGCGCTGCTGCGCGCGAAACGTGTGAGCTGCGTGGAGCTCGCGCAACTTTCGCTCGCGCGCTTGCGCCGACTCGACCCCAAATTGCTTTGCGTGGCGACTTTTTGTGAAGAGCGTGCGCTCGCGCAGGCCAAGCTGCTCGATGCAGAACTCGCCGCCGGCAAGGACCGCGGTCCACTTCACGGCATTCCCTATGGAGCAAAGGATCTGCTCGACACGCGCGGCATCAAGACCTCGTGGGGCTCGGCGGTCTACGCCGACCGCGTGCCGCAGGCGGATGCCGCGGTGATCGAACGGCTCGACGCGGCCGGCGCCGTGCTCGTTGCCAAACTCTCCTTGGGCGAACTGGCTTGGGGCGATGTCTGGATCGGAGGCCAGACCAAAAATCCCTGGAACCTCGAGCAGGGTTCGAGCGGTTCTTCCGCGGGGCCGGCTAGCGCCACTGCCGCGGGCGCAGTGGTCTTCGCCATCGGTTCGGAGACCTGTGGATCGATCGTTTCGCCCTCGACGGTCTGCGCCTGCTCCTCCCTGCGGCCGACCTTCGGCCGCGTCAGCCGCGCGGGTGCCATGGAACTTTCCTGGACGATGGACAAACTCGGCCCGTTGTGCCGCAGCATCGAAGACGCCGGCATCGTCTTCGCGGCGATCGCCGGCGAGGATCCGCGCGATCCGACCAGCCTTGGCCAACCTGCCTTCCTGCGTTCCGGGCTCTTCGATCCGCACGGCCACAAGTTGGGTTACGCAGCGGGCGCCTGGGGCAGCGCAGAGAACGAAGCCATCGCGTTGCGCGAGCTGCGTCGGCTAGGTTTCGAACTCGAGCCGGTCCAGCTGCCCCAACTGCCCATTGAAGACCTGATGCTGATCCTGACCGCCGAAGCCTCGAGCGCCTTCGACGAGCTGACGCGCAGCGGCAACGACGGACAGATGGTGCGGCAAGTGGCCGATGCCTGGCCCAACGTGATGCGCCAGGGACAGTTGATTTCCGCTGTGGAGTATTTGCGCGCGCAACGCGTGCGCCGAGCATTGGCGCAGCAACTCGATCAACTGCTGGCGCCGTATGACGCCGTGGTGCATCCCTCGAACGACGACAAGTGGGTGATCGCCACAAACCTGAGCGGGCATCCGACGGTCTGTGCGCCCTGTGGGCGCAATCCGAAGGGAAATTGGCAGGGGCTTTCGTTCACCGGCCACGTCTTTGGCGAAGCGCGGCTGCTAGCCGTGGCCGAAATCTGGCAGCGCGCCGGCAC
>JAYUOR010000187.1:0-4759 GCA_043760765.1 Planctomycetota bacterium
GCGAGAAGCGGCCGCAAGCGCACGATGTGTCTTCGATGCACGATGAGGCGCACGAAGAGTGCTTCATCGCCAACTCGGTCAGGACGGAAGTCCGCTGCGAGCCTCGAGCATGAACGTACGCATCGCCAGGCCCGAAGACGCCCGCGCCGTCGTCGACATCTACAACCACTACGTGCTCACGACGGCGATCACGTTCGAGGAGCAGCCGGTACTCGAGTCCGACATGGCGGCGCGCATGCGCAACGTCGAGGCCTCGGGATTGCCCTGGCTCGTCGCGGAAGTCGAAGGCGTCGTCGTGGGCTTCGCCTACGCGGGGAAATGGAATGCGCGCAGCGCCTACCGCTACTCCGCCGAAAGCACGGTCTACGTGGCGCACGACAATCGCGCGAAGCGTGTGGGCTCGACGCTCTATGAAGACTTGATCGCGCGCCTGAAGGAAGCCGGCTACCACACGTTGATCGGCGGCATCGTTACACCGAACGAGGCCAGCATTCGGCTGCACGAGCGTTTTGGTTTCGTGAAGACCGCGTTGTTCCGCGAAGTCGGCTTCAAGTTCGGCCAGTGGCGCGACGTCGGGTACTGGCAGAGGAACCTGTAGGAAACGGTCGCGCGGACATTTACGGCGGGGGGATGCGGAGAGCCTCGACTCAAGGGCGAATTCGGCGCGAGCATTGCATGATTCGGTATGCTCGCGCATAACGCTGCGCCGCCGCCGTGCTCCCGTTGACCCCAAGCAACCGGCAGCAGTCCTCGATCGACGTACTGCACCCGACCCATCAAGCACACCGTTACAGGAATTTCATTCGCCATGGAAATGCAGATGCCTCGCCCCGGAGTGGAACACAAGCAACTTGAAGCGCTCGCCGGCAAGTGGGTCGGCGAAGAGATCATGCACCCAGGTCCGATGGGGCCGGGCGGCAAGTCGATCGGATTCACCGACGCGCGGATTTCCGCCGACAATTTCTATCTCTTCGCCGACTACCGCCAGGAAGTCGGCGGCAAGCCCAGCTTCAACGGCCACAGCGTCATCGGCTACGACACCTTCGGCAAACGCTACCTCTGGTACTGGGTCGACTCGATGGGCATGCCGCCGCCGACTGCGACCGCAGGACAATTCCGTGGCACGGATTTCGTCTTCGAGAGCGACACGCCGCACGGAAAGATGCGCTACGTCTACTCGCTGAAAGGCGCCGACCGCTACACCTTCAAGATCGATGCTTCGATGGATGGCGGCAAGAGTTGGGCGCCTTTCATGGAAGGCGATTACAAGCGCGCGAGGTGAGCCGGGATACCGATTCCGTACCAGGCTCGCCTTCGACACCTGCCCGCGGCGTTCGATTGCGTCCCGGGTGTTGATGACAAGCCCGGTGCCAGATTCGCTCGCCTACTTTTGCTGCTTGTAGTCGAGTGCCGCGCGCAGCACCGGATCGCGGCCGGCAAAGTAGTCCTCTGAACGAAACGGGACACGCAGACGGGGTTCGTGTGTCAGGCGCGAATCGTCAGGCTTGCCGAATTGGTGAAAGCGCGTCGAGATGCGCACGAGCACCGCTTGGTGATTGGGCAACGTCACCGTTTCGGCGTCGCCGTACTGGTTGGGCGCGCCACCGGTCGGCTCGCCCACCAGAATCGCCTTGGTGTCGCGTTCGAGCACGGTCACGAAATTGCCGGCGGCCGAAAAGGTGTAGCGACCGATCAAACAGAAGAGCGCCCCAGGACGATCGAGCGCGGGTGTCTGCAGGGCGGTGATCAGCGGTCCAAAGGTCGTGTTGTCGCCACCGCCGTTCGCGCGCACGTCCACGATGACGCGCGCAAGTTTGCGTTCCTCGAACGTGCGAACGACCTCGGCAGCGACCTCGACCAGCGACTGACCCTGCGAGCCCTGCGCGGAGACTTCGTTGAACTGCAAGTAGAGCGCGTGCGCCGGTTCGAGTACCTCGACTCGCCAACTCTTGTCGTGGCCTTCGAGCCACGCAGCGCCCGCGCGTGGGGGCAGTGGAAAGCTGCCAAACATCTCGCGCATGTTTCCCGCGGTCAGCTCGAGTTGGAGCTTCGAGACCGTGCCCGCGCGGCTGAGTTCGACCTCCGCGCGACCGGGATCGGACAGCAGGCCGAGACCGGAAAGGACGTCGCCGCAGACCAATGCGTTGGCGAGCTTGTAGCGCAGGTTCCAATCGTTGTCGCGCGTCAGGAGCGGCGAGAGCCGCGTGCACAACTCCTCGATCGGCACGCCCGCGATGGAGACAATGCGCGCGCCGACCCACTCGCGCTGCTCATCGGGCGCGCGGACCACGAACCAGCCATCGTCGAAGCCGTAGAGCCGCAGCGGCAAATACTTCGAGCGCATCGGCCACACTCCCGAATGTCCGTCGCGACCCTGCGCCGAAAGACGCGCCGCGAGGCGCATGAATTCGACCAGTCCGCGCTGCTCGCTCGCGCCATCCAGCTTCGAGATAAACTCGTCCACGCCGTTCTCGAACTCCTCGCGCGGACAGCCGAAGTAAGGCGCGGGATGCAGGCGCTCGAGTTCGGAGATGAACTGCAGCGCGTCCTTCGTCCATTCCTCGACGGGATCAGCTTGGCGAACGGGCGCGAAGGCGGCGGCGAGCGTGAGTGCGAGCATCATGGCGTTTCCTTGTGGTCCTGGATCGGGGGATGGCGCGGATGCGGGTTCCGCTGGAATTTATTCGCCTCCTGCTGCTTTGTATGCCGATCGATCGCCGCAGGCCCTCGCAGGATCAGAAGGGATCCCACTGCGGCGTGTCAGTCCCCGGTGAAGTGCCGCCATCTTCGCTCGTCGAGGAGTCTTCTTCGCGTGCTTCCTTGCGCACGCGATCGACCTCGGCCTGACGGCGCCGGCGTTCGAATTCGAGGAACAGCACGAGCGCCTTCAAGTCGCTGGTGCCCGCGCGTTGCGAAGCGGCGTGCAAGCCGTCGATCGTCATGCGCGTGCGCGCCAGTTCTTCGATCAGCCGGAGCAGCTCACCTGGCGAGTTGTCTCCTTCTGCTTCGACCGCGCTCCACCACAGCCTGGACGCGGGCAGCCCGCGCGACCAGCCCAGGCGCTCCAGCACGATCCGATCGTACGGTTGCCGCGCAATGGCCGGCGACCACGGCTCCGCGAATTGCGCGGGACGGCCCAGTGCGGCGGCGCGCAGTCGCCGCACGCGTTCTTGCGCATTCGGACCGTTGCGTTGCTCGAGGCGCGGAAGTTCGCCGGCGTTCACGCAGCCCGCGTGAACGCACACACGGCCGACACCTTCGCCCACGAGTTCCGGAAGGCGCGCCGTCGTGGCGCGCAGACAGGTCAGCAACTCGCGCGCCAGCGCGCGGGCACCTGTTGCGGTGGCTCGAGCTCGAACGGCGATGGCTTGCAGCGCTTCGGGCTCGACCACGAGTTCCAGGCCGTGCAGCCGGTAGAAGGCGCGCTGTCGCGCGAGCACCGAGCCACGCGTGTGCGTCAAGATGCGCACCAGATCCTCGAGCTCGAGCGCTTCGAGCGTCGTAATCGTTGCAAAGCGTCCGACCAGCTCGGGGATCAGTCCGAAGCGCACGAGATCCTCGGGTGCGATCTGTTCGGCCGGCGCAGGCAGCGCGCTGCGCGAGACTGATTCCGAGAAGCCGACGCGCAACGTACGGCCTTCGCGCGCGGCGACGATCTGCTCGAGGCCGACGAAGGCGCCCGTGCACACGAAAAGGATTCGCGCGCTGTCCACTTCGGGTTGAGGCATGTCGCGTCGCACTGGAACGCGGCGGCCGTCGAGCAGGGTGAGCAGGCCGTTCTGGACACCTTCCCCGGAAACGTCGCGCGACACTTCTTGGGCGCGCCGAAGCTTGTCGATCTCGTCGAGGTAGACGATGCCGCGCTCGGCGCGGGCGCAGTCGGTTCCGGCGTGGGCGTAGAGGCCGCGCACCAGACTTTCTACCGGCTCGCCGACGTAGCCGGTCTCGACCAGGCTCGTGGCGCTGGCGTGCATCACAGGCACGTCGAGCAGCGCCGCGAGCGTGCGCACCATGTGCGTCTTGCCCGAGCCCGTCGGTCCGAGCAGCAGCACATGCTGCCGTCCCACGTCCTCGATCCCTTCCGCGGCGGACTCGGCGTCGTTGAGCAGCGCCTTGCCCATGTAGTGCGCGTACACCGCCGCCGCCAGATCGCGCTTGGCGCGCTGTTGGCCGTGAACGTGCAAATCCAGGTGCGCGTCCATTTCCGTCGGCGTGGGCAGAACGCCCCGCGTGCTTCGCATGACCAAGGCGAATCCCCTCCTTCACACTCGAGCGACACCCCACGCGTCGTCGTGCGTGGCGCGAAGTCTAGGCGCGAGTAGCGCGCTCGCGTCCTCGCGAGTACGACCGCGTGTACAAGTCCGCCCACATCAAGGAGCAAGGACTCTTCACAATCCGCCAACAACTTCGCGGAGCCGAAGTCAGTGGCCGGTGCCCGCGGGCAGCGTCGAATGGAACGAGTAGCTTCCCGATCCCACCGAGTAGATCGCGCGGCCGGATTCGATCCGCAGGAAAGTCACGCCGTCCGCCTTCGACGCGGGTGCACCCGATTCCGTGACCGACTCGGCGTCGCGAGTCGGCACGGACACGCTGGCTGTGGTGTTGGCGGGCACGCTGATCTCGAGCGTGAAGCGTTCGCCGTCGCGCCTCCAGGCGCTCTGCATGCGGCCATGCATGCTGTCGTGTGTCGCGCTTGCGCAAGTGAGTGCGCCGACCACGCTGGGTTGGATGAGGAAGCGCTTGAATCCCGGCGCGTCAG
>JAYUOR010000188.1:0-13270 GCA_043760765.1 Planctomycetota bacterium
CGATCATCGACACGATTTCCGCGATCGAGCGGCCGGACGTGTCGATCGTGGTTTCGCAGCGGGCATACTCGACTTCGCGTTCGCTGAGCAGCGACTTCAACTCCGCCATGGCCGCGGGCCGGCCGCGCATCGGGCGCACATCGCCTTGGGCGGCGACGCGTTGGTAGTGCTCCTCGGGCTCTGCGCGCAACCAGACCGTGCGGCAGGTCTGGCGCAGGCGCGCGAAAGTGTCCGGCGCGCGCACCAGTGAGCCGCCCGTGGCCAGCACCAGGGATCCGCCCTTCGACAACACGGCTTCGAGTGCCTCGCGCTCCAGCCGTCGGAAGCCAGCGACGCCGTGCAGGTCGAAGATCTCGCCGAGCGACAAGCCCGCCAGGTCCTCGACGCGCTGATCCAGCTCGACGAATGGCACTTCCAATGCCAGCGCCAGGGCACGACCGACCGTCGACTTGCCCGCTCCGCGCAGACCGAGCAGAGCGATGCGCCCGGCGCGAAGCGCGGAAACATCGAAGTCCACCAACTCGCCCACGCGCACCGACAGGGCATCGGCCAAGGAGTGCAGGATCGAAATCGTCAGGTTGGCCCGGCCGGCTTCGGCCTCGGTGATGTGCCGACGGCTGACTCCCGAGAGGCGGGCCAGTTCGCTCACTGATATCCCGGCCGCGGCCCGGGCTTGGCGCAGCCTTCGGGCCAGTTCCGCGAGGACAAGTTGATTTTCCATGCTTCCGCTCCAGGGGCTGCGCGCTATACTGCGCCGCAACCCCAAGGCCAGGGCATTATACTGCCCTGGCCCTACCGCAACCATCCACCCCGCAGGAACTTCCTTTGGCCGCGACCGCTGCTGCTCAAACACGCGTCCGATTCCAGACCGCCCCCAGCCGCTACCACCATTGGAAGGTGAGCTTCGCGGGCGAGATCGCCACGCTGACGATGTCGGTAGACCCGCACTCGCCGCAGCGCGAGGGCTACGAGTTGAAGCTCAACAGCTACGACCTCGGCGTGGACATCGAACTCGCCGACTTCGTGCAGCGCGTGCGCTTCGAGCACCCGCAAGTGCGCTGCGTGGTGATCACCGGAGGACTCGACCGCGTGTTCTGCGCGGGGGCGAACATCGTGATGCTGCGCAGTTCGACGCACGGCTTCAAAGTGAACTTTTGCAAGTTCACGAACGAGACGCGCCTGTACATCGAGGATGCCAGCGCGAATTCCAACGTACGCTTCCTCGCCGCGCTCAATGGAACCGCCTCGGGTGGCGGTTACGAACTGGCGCTGGCGTGCGACAAGATCCTGCTGGTTGACGATCGCAACAGCGCGGTTTCATTCCCCGAAGTTCCCCTGCTCGGCGTCTTGCCCGGCACCGGCGGACTCACGCGCATCGCCGACAAGCGCAAGATTCGCCGCGATCGCAGCGACGTTTTTTCGACGATCGCCGAAGGCATCAAAGGCAAGCGCGCGGTCGAATGGAACCTGGTCGACCGCCTTGCGCCGCTCTCGCGTTGGAACGAATCCGTCGGCGAAATGGCGCGCGAGCTCGCCAATTCCGTGCCGAAGAAGGCCGATCGCGGCATCGAACTCGATTCGATCGACATCGACTGCGAAGGCGACGAATGGAATGCAAAGTACGTCAGTTGCAAGCTGGACCGCGCGCAGCGCACCGCTGAATTGACACTCTGCGTGCCGGATTCGTGCGCCAAGACCGAGGCGCAAGCCATCGAGCAGGGAGCTGCGTGGTGGATGCTGCGCGCCTTCCGCGAATTCGACGAGATGCTTCTGCAGTTGCGCCTGAACGAACCTGAAATCGCGCTGATCCTGCTGCGCGTCAAAGGCCCGCAAGCAACTTGGCGTGCAAGCGATGCCTTGCTCGCGCAGTCGAAGCATTGGTTCGTCAACGAAGTGCGCCAGCTCGTGAAACGCGTGCTCAAACGCCTCGACAACACGGCGAAGAGCCTCTACGCAGTGGCCGAGGGCGACTCGAACTTCGTCGGCACCGGCCTCGAACTCGCGCTGGCCTGCGATCGCCTGTACTTGCTCAACGATCCCGACGTCGCCGTGAACTTGGGCACGACCGAAGCCAACCGCGACTTCTTCCCGATGGCCAACGGGCTTTCGCGCCTGTCGACGCGCTTTCTGGCCAATCCGGAGACCGCGGCGAAAATCGCGCAGACGGCGTCGATGGATGCCGAGGCTGCGAACGCATTGGGTCTTGCGACTTTCGCGCCGGACTCGATCGACTGGGAGGACGAACTGCGCCTGGCGATCGAAGAACGCGCGGCGTTCTCGCCCGACGCGCTGACGGGCATGGAAGCGAACTTGCGCTTCGCCGGCCCCGAGACGATGGAAACGAAGATCTTCGGCCGGCTCTCGGCCTGGCAGAACTGGATCTTCCAACGCCCCAACGCGGTGGGCGAACGCGGAGCGCTGACGTGCTACGGCACGCCCGAAGCGCCCGAGTTCGACACTTCGCGCACTTGAGAAACACACGCAGTCACACGCACACGACCTTCTGAACAGGGAACGACCATGACCGGCATCGACTACTCACAAAAGATCCCCAACAACGTCGAGCTCGCTTCGGACAAGCGCCTGCAGCGCGCGCTCGAAGCCTGGCAGCCCAATTATCTCGAATGGTGGAAGTCGATGGGGCCGAGCGACTTCAACACCAAGGAGATCTACCTGCGCACGGCGATCGACGTCGGCTCCGAGGGCTGGGCGCACTTCGACTACGTGCGCATGCCCGACTACCGCTGGGGCATCTTCCTACAGCCGCGCGACGAAAACCGCACGATCGGTTTCGGCGATCACTTCGGCGAGCCCGTCTGGCAACAGGTGCCCGGCGAATACCGCAACTGGTTGCGGCGTCTGATCGTCACACAAGCCGACACCGAACCGGCGTCCGTCGAACAACAGCGCCTGCTCGGGCACACCGCGCCTTCGCTTTACGACCTGCGCAATCTCTTCCAAGTCAACGTCGAGGAAGGCCGCCACCTATGGGCCATGGTGTATCTGCTGCACACCTACTTCGGCAAGGACGGCCGCGACGAGGCGGACGAACTGCTGCAGCGCCGCTCCGGCAACCCTGACCACCCGCGCATCCTCGGCACGTTCAACGAACCGTGCGAGGACTGGCTCGCGTTCATGTGCTTCACGATGTTCACCGACCGCGACGGCAAGTTCCAACTCTTGGCGCTGGCCGAATCCGGCTTCGATCCGCTGGCGCGCACCTGCCGCTTCATGCTGACCGAAGAAGCCCACCACATGTTCGTGGGCCAGACCGGCGTGGGCCGTGTGATCGAACGCACCTGTCAATTGATGGCGCAGAATCCCGGCAAGAACGTCGCCGCGCTCGGCGGTGTCTCGATGGAACTGATCCAGCGCTACATCAACTTCTGGGCGTCGTCCTCGACGGACCTGTACGGCGCGGAGATTTCTTCCAACTCGGCGAACTTCTTCCGCTCGGGCCTGAAGGGCCGCGCGTACGAAGACAAGCAGACCGATCACCTCGCCATGGAAGGCACGTACCGCTTCGAAAATTTCGCGGACAACCGCCTGTCGGTCGAAGAGGTTCCGCTGCGCAATGCGATGAACGAAGTGCTGCGCGACGAATACGTCAAGGACAACGAGCGCGGCATCGAGTATTGGAATCGCATCTGCGAGCGCGCGGGCAACGACTTCCGCTTCTCGCTCCCCCACCGGCGCTTCAATCGCAAGATCGGCGTCTACTCCAGCGGCCGCTTCGATCTCGAAGGCAAGCTGATCGACGAAGCCACCTGGAATGCGAACGTCGATCGTTGGCTGCCGAGCGCCGCCGACAAGGCCTACGTGAAAAGTCTGATGCTGCCCTGTCTCGAAAAGGGCAAGACCGCGGGTTGGATCGCTCCGCCCGCCAAGGGCATCCAGGGACTGCCGATCGACTACGAGTACGTGCGCATGTAGGCCGAGTTCTGCGCACGGCCCGACGAAACAACCCCGGCGGTTCCGACAGGGACCGCCGGGGTTGTTTTCGTGGGGGCAATGTAAAAAACGGCGCTGCTGTGCCCGTGCGCCCCGGCCGCGCAAATTCCTTCCCAACCGGAACCGAACGGCTGAAATCTCGCCAATCGCTAGGAACTCCCATTTCCTTCAAGCGCCGCCGGTCGGGCTCCCGAAGAAGTCGCCGGAAGTCAGTCATGTCGCCGGGGGGCGACCCAAGGGGAGTCAGGAAAAATGAAATTGAGAACTCGTCTCCAACAGGAGATTTCGTGGCTTGCGTCATCGCGCGAGTCGTCATCAGGATCGGATCCAGTTTCGCGCTCAGCGCGAGGTCCGCGTCTCGTCCGTGCCGGCGCGAAAGTGCTTTCACTCATCGCCTGCGCAGTCGCCGCCCTCGCCGGCTCGGCTAGCGCCCAGGGCAACTACAATGTCGTCGCGCAGATGGAAATCGGCGCGCCGGCCTCGACGAGTTTCGTGCTGCACGGAACCGTGCCGGTGCCCCCGGGAACTTTTCCGCGCGCCGACCACAAGGCTCCGTTCGCGTTGATCGACGCCGACGGCAGCGTGGTCGCCACGCAAGTCGAACTGGTCAGCCGCTACCCCAAGGACAGTGACGGCGCCGATGTCGTCGAGGTGCTGGGCCGTGTGCACGTGCCGGCGAACACACCGGTCGGGACGCGACTGATCTACAAGGTCGTCGAATTCGCGCACTTGCCCGCAGGGCGAAACCTCAGCCCGACGGTCAGCAGCCTGTTGCAGACTCCGGGCGCGATCATGGTCGTCGCCAAGGACTGCTTCGGTCACACCTACGGTACCGATCTGACGATCAGCGGGGCCGCGACACCTGCAGTCTCCGTCGAGACGCTGAAGACCGGAAATGCCGCGACGCAGGTCAGGGTCTACGGAACGATGCTGGCGCAGACCGCCAACATCGGCGCACCGAACGGCGCGCTGCAGCACCTGTTCGGCGTGCACAGCTACTTCACCGCCTGGCAGGGCGAGGACGTGATTTCGATGGACCTGCGCGTCAACAACGGCGCGAGCGGTCTCGACCAGGCCACGCCGGTCGACAATCCGCTGGGCAAGGTCTACTTCGAGTCGCTCGAATTGTGGGTCAAGAACGGCTGGAACGTCCTGCAGCAAGGCAGCGATCCGCTGTTCGGAAGCTCGCGTACGCAGGGATCGTGGACCGCGTACTCGATCATCGAAGCCAACACCGACGGCAGCATGCACGTCATGCCGTCCCAGGGCCAGTTCATCCGGCGTTTGGCGTTGTGCAAGCTCGGGCAGGAGACCAAGGCACGCTCGCTGCTCAACGACGAGGGCCAAGCCTTCTGCAAGCGCGGCATTTCGCCGAGCAGCGGACTGGAGCTCTTCTCGTGGTGGAATCCGCTGACGGCACGCTACTTCCCGCAGCGCCACCGCCTGCCGGAGCTCGACTACATCGGAGCGGGCAACATCCGCACGAAGCTGGCGGGACAGTTGAATACGCTCGAGACGGCGATTACCAGTGGAGCTCCGGCGGTCGGATACGGCATGGTCTCGACCGCGAATATCGGCTGGGCGCACCCCTGGGGCGTCAAGTATGGCGGGATGACCAGCGGCGTGGAGATCGTGATCTTCGACGGAGTCCTGACCGCGGAAGCGGCGTCCAACGAGGGCTATCGCATCGCGCAACTGACGCAGCGCGCCTACGACGATCGTCAACCGGACGCGCTGTACAACAAGGACGGAAAGCCCACGGAGTTGCTGCAGTGGACGCACACGAACGCCAACGGGCCGTACGTGAACATGTCGTTCTACGGGACACTGCTCGCGGGCCCCGATCCGTTCGGTTTCAACCAGGCTTCGCAGCACCAGGTCAGCTGGGTGGCCGCCAACAACAAGAAGCCGGCGTATGAAGCCATCTTGCTCGGCTACAAGCCGATCGATCTGCAGCACAACATCCGCATCACGCGCTCGATGAAAGTGCTGGCCTGGTTGGGCAACGACAGCCTGGCGAAGGACGACCTGCGCATGCGCGCGGAGATTTTCCGCCTATCCTGGCACGACATGCCGAACAACACCGCCAACACCGCGCAGGCCGGCGGATTGCTCGACAGCTATCGCAGCGTGACCGCGAGTCCGGCGAGCGGTTTCAAGGTCGGACGAGCCCAAGGCTGGGGCGTGGACACGGTCAACGCGGCGTATTCGCTGGCGGATCCGGTCTACCGCGCGAGCGTGCGGCCCTGGTACGCGATGGTGGCCAGGACGTTCTGCCTGGCCCAGTCTCCGTGCAACGGCTACGTGCAGAGCCAGGTCAGCAACAAGCAGCTGAACGGCATGTACTACATGCATCAGCAGTACGAGGCCAACATCATCGAGAACGGTTTGCGCGGCGCTGTCGAGTCGGCCCTGCGCGGTGTCGATACGGTGAACGCGACGGCACTGGAAGACATGATCAGGATCCAGATCGAAGCGATGATCTCGCCCTCGGCCTGGGACCCGGTCCAGCGCGGGCCCTGGAAGAACCTGGCGATGGCGCCGTTGAATGCGCCCACGTCGTTGTACTGCAACTTCGTCCCACCGGGCGGCACGAGCACCGGCGTAGAGAAGCTGCAGAACTGGTGCTCGTACGCCTACGGCTACGGGATCAACCACAACCAGAACCTGCTCAACTACGCGAAGACGCAGATGGGCGGTGATCTCATGACGGTCTTCAAGAACCAGAAGTACAAGGACATCGACAATCGGGCAGCGCTGATCGCGGTGATCGAAAGGCCTTGAGCTGACCTTGAAGTCTCCGCGCGAGACATGAATCGCGGCGGGCGGTCCACTGGGGACCGCCCGCCGACATTTCTGGCCTTGGACGAAGCAGCGTCGGATGCGTAGCTTCTCGAGAGCCCACCACCACCGCCCACCCCACCTCACCGCATAGCCATGTCCTCCCGCAGCGAACCGTCCACAACGGAGCTTGTCATCACTCTGTCACTGGCCAGCGGCCTGTGCATGGGAGCCACAGATGCGATCGTCGACATGTCGGTGCGTTCGAGCGTTTCGGCTTCGCCACTTTCGACTTGGACCTGTCTTGGCATCAGCGCGCTCGCCGGAGCGCTCGCTTTCGTGCTGCTGTGGTTCGTGAGCACGCCGCTGCGTCGACGTTGGGCGACCGATCAAGGCGCTCTAGGTCTGGCGCTCGCCGCCATGCTTCTGACCCTCGCCCTGCCGACGCTTCTGGCGTGCTATCGCGCCGTCGATCAGGACCTGAATTCAACTTTGGTTGCAATCCCCGCTGCATGCGTGGTCGCGATCGGCGTGTACCTGCTCGCGCGCCCATTCAGTGCGAGATCCGGCGGGCGCGCCGCGGTCACGCTTTTCGCCGCCTGGATCAGCACGTCAGCGCT
This sequence comes from Planctomycetota bacterium, assembly GCA_043760765.1. Classification (GTDB taxonomy): domain Bacteria; phylum Planctomycetota; class UBA1135; order UBA1135; genus JADJQU01. The sequence goes on from JAYUOR010000188.1 coordinate 7,353, forward strand.
AGTTGTCGCCGCCTTCCTTGCCCTGCGCAAATCGGAAGTTCTCTTGGGCAGCGGAGTCAGCGCGATCGGCGCGCTCGCGGTACTGATCTTCATCGGCACGAGTGCCTGGCTGTTGTGGCGCGCGACGACGATTCGCACGGCCATGCTGGCGCTCGGCGCACTGTTCATCGGCGCCGCGCTGCAGGGATTCCTGCATGTTCGTCCACAAATCGAGGCGCCCTCGGAGAAGGGCAGCGTGCCCGCGGGACGCAAACCCCGGCAGGTCGTGCTGGTGATCGTCGACACGCTGCGCGCGGACTATCTGTCATGTTATTCCGAGCACGCGCCGTCCACGCCCTCGCTCGACGCCTTGGCCGCCAAGAGTCTCTTCTTCGCCCATCCGCGTTCCTCGGCGCCGTGGACCTTTCCTTCGGTTTCGTCGATCCAGACCGGGCTCGCGCCGAGTGTGCACCTCGGGCTGCGTCCGTTCGACGCGCTTCCGGACAAGGCTACGACGCTCGCTCAGCGCATGTCGAACGCCGGATTTCTGACCGCGGCTTTCGTGCGCAATCCAGCACTGCGCCAATATACCCACATCGACCGCGGCTTCGACGAATACCACTTCCAACGCGAACCGCATTCGCCGTCGGCCCTCGCCGAAGTCCTGCTGCGACCTCTGCTTCCGGAAGTCTATTTGCCCCAGGTAGGCGCCGAAGTGCAGACACGCCGCGTGTCGGAGTGGATCAGCTCCCACAGGGACCGCGACTTCTTCCTGTGGGTGCACTATTTCGACCCGCACATGTCCTACAACCCGCCGCGGGAGTTCCAGCCCGAGGGCACGCCGCCGCCCGAGATCGGGCGCAACTTCGAGGACGCCGCGCGCGTCCGCGGTGGATTCCTGAATCCGGACGCCGCCGAACGCGAGTGGATCCGCAAGCTCTACGCAGGCGAAGTGCGCGCGACCGACCGCGGAATCGCCGGCCTGTTCAAGTCACTGGAGAGCAACGGCATCTTCGACGACTCGCTGATCGTCTTCACCGCCGACCACGGCGACGAGTTGTGGGAACACGACGGTTTCGAGCACGGTCACGTCATGTACGACGAAGTCCTGGGGGTGCCGCTGTTCATGAAGCTGCCCCACGGCGCGCTGGCCCAACGCGTCGACGAAGCCGTCTCCAACCAGAGCATCGCCGCGACGGTTCTGGAGGTCGTGGGCGTGCCCTACTCGCAGGGCGAACTCAGCGCCCCGCCGCTGGTGCGGCGCAAGGCCGGCGCGGACACCCTGGTCCTCGACGTCCACCCGCGCGCGCTGGTCTCCAGCGGGATCCTCTACTTCGAGGCTCGAACCGCTGTGGTCTTCGAGGGTTTCAAGTTCATTCAGTTCCACGTGTCCAAGCGCGAGGAACTCTACGACCTCGGCGCGGACCCGGCCGAGAAGCAGAACCTGATCGCGCTGCGGCCGGAACTTGTGGAGCGTGGCAGGGTCCTGCTGCGGGAGGAGCTGAAATCGTCGGCGAGCATGCGCTTGCACCTTGGTATCGATTCCGCCCATTCGGGCCAGCTCGACAAGGACAACGCTCGCGCCATGCGAGCCCTCGGCTACGTGAAGTAGGCGGACGCCCCTGACGCATTCCAGTTCGGAGTGAGCTTCGAACGCGCGGGTATCGAGCAGCATCGCACGAATCGGCGTGCGCTCCCGCACACCAAGGGCGAAGCTCGAGACTCGTCAACGCCCGCGCGGAATCGTACTTCGCCGGCCGGTTCGATTTTGTCGCGCCGGACCCTAGTGCGGATCCGGTCAGCAGCCCCCATTGCGGAGCTGGAATCGCAAGTTCCTGGCCAGCGATGACGGCCCCGTATCGCAACTGCCCCCTTGGGTCACGAATCGACGGCGCAGGAAAAATCGGGCGCGGATCGAGGCCATGAAGGCACGACGTTTGCCTGTCGCGCGCCTGACTCTCCCTGAGTCGGCGGCCGCGCCCGGCGCTCGACCAGGGAGAGTTCGGTTCGCACACCGACGTCCGCGCTCTGGATCCACGCCCCAGGCTCCTTCGGGAGCGTTGTGGATCCGCGCGAAGTCAGGAGAGGGTGCGGGGGCCATGTAGCAGGAAGGACCGGGCGCGTCTCAAGTCGTTCGATGACCGTGCTGCGTCACGGTCCGGGGGAATCACCATGACTTTGCTACTGCGCTCCCCTTGGGGGGGCGGCGTTCGCCTTTTCGTCGCTCTGCCTGCCCTAGGGCTTGGCGCGACACTGCTCTTCTGCACGCCCGTCATCGCCAGGCCGCGATTCGCCCCTGGCCCGATTCCAAGTGCCAGCGCAGCGCCCCGCGCTCCCCTGGTCGGCCAGGTTGTCGGCACGTTCGAATTGGGAGCACCCGCGCTCACCTCATTCGTACTGCACGGCACCCTGCCCGTCCCGATCGGGACGTTTCCGCGCGTAGATGGCAAGCAGCCCTTCGGCGTCATCGACGCCAACGGACAGACGGTCCCGGCGCAGTGTGAAATTGTCAGCCGCTACGCCGACGACACCAAAGGCGCCGACGTGGTGGAAATCCTGGCGCGCGTCCAAAGGCCGGCCGGGGTCTCGACCGGCACGCGGATCACGTACTCGATTGTTGAATTTTCGCACACGGGCTCCTTGATGAACCCGACGCCGGCCACGGCTCAACTCATGAACGCTCCAGGCGCGGTCACGCTGCGCACCAAGGACGTATTCTCCAACTCCTACCGCGCCGATCTGCTGCGTGGCCTAGACGGCAATGAGATCATCCGCCAGGGCGAAGTGGCGCTGCAGGCGCGCTTCTACGAGACCATGCGCCCACTGGGAGGAACGGTCGGGCCGCCGATCGGTCCCCTGCCGCATTTCCTCAACGTGCACTCCTACGTCACGGAATGGCTGGGCGAGGACATGCTCAGCCTTGACCTTCGCGTGAACAACGCGCCGAGCGGGCTCGACAAGAACTCATCTGTCGACGACCCCCAGGACAAGCTGTACTTCCAGAACCTGGAGTTATGGATCCCGACAGGTTGGAACGTGATCTCGGATTGGCGCGACCCGGCCTTGGGTCAGATCCGCCAGGAGCCGGGTTTCACCGTGCTGCCGATCATTGCATCAGACGCCAACGGCGCGATGCACGTAATGCCCCCACAAGCTCAGTTCGAGCGGCGTCTGGTGCTGGTGAAAGTCGGACAGGAAGCGCGCGCGCAGTCGCTCGTGAGCGAGCAATGGCTCGGCTTCTGTCGGCGCGGAGCCAATGCTCAAGGCGTGGAGTTGTACTCTTGGTGGAATTTGAACACCGCGAACTACTTTCCGCAGCGCCATCGCCTGCCTGCGCTCGACTACCTGCCGGCGACGCAGACCCGCGCCAAGTTGACCGCCGACATGCACAGGGTCGCCGATCGCCTGCTCGACGGCGGCATCAGCTTGGGCCCGATCACCGCACCGGTTCTGGGTTGGGCCCACCCGTGGGGTGTCAAGTACGGCGGCATGACCAGCGGTACGGAGATCCACCTCTACGACGGAATCGCGACGGCGGATGCGGCTTCGGCGGACGGCTACCGCCTCTCGCAATTGGCGCTGCGCATGTACGGGGAGCGCAATCCGACCGCGCTGTTCAACAAGGACGGCAATCCGACGCAGTACACCGACTGGATCACCTACGGCCCGTCGTTCGACTACATCTACATGCAGTTCTACCTGCGGCTCCTGCCCGGTGGGCCTGATCCGTTCGGTTTCAACGTCGCGCCGACGTACCAGGTGAACTACGTACAGAGCCACGCGCTGCGGCCTGCGTACGAAGGCGAATTGCTCAGCTATAAGGCGATCGACCTGCAACACCAGATCCGCATCACGCGCTCGATGAAGATCCTGACCTGGTTAGGCAACGATGCGCTGGCCAAGGACGATCTGCGCATGCATGCGGAGATCGTGCGGCTCTCCTACAATGACCTGGCCTGCTCGCCGTCGGGCAGCGTCATGGGCACGGGCATGCTGACGGATATCCACAGCGTGAGCGCGGACCCTGGTGTCGGAGTGAACTTCGGGCGCAGTGAGGGCTGGAACATGGACACCATGGCGGCCGCGTACTCGATCAACTCGATCGGCTGGCGCAACCAGGCGCGCAGCTGGTTCGACAACATCGTGGCCATGCTGAAAGACGGACAGTCGGTCTGCAGCGGCACGATCCAGCGCACAATTTCGAGCAAGATCGTGGGCGGTAACTACAACGCCCGACAATCGATCGAACAGGCGATCATCGAAAATGGCCTGTGGGGCGTGGCCTCGAGCGTTTACCGCGGAGCCAACCCGGGAACCGCGCAGACGATTCAGGGCGTCATCCGCCGTTCGGCGTATTCGATGGTGCAGTTCCCCGCCTGGAGCGACCAGAAACATGGCCCGTGGTCAGAACTGGCGGTTGCGCCGTTGGCCCAAAATCGTCCACCGTTCTGCAACTCGATTCCGCCAGCCGGAACGTCCGCGGGCGTCGACAAGTATCAGGCATGGTCATCGTTTGCCTACGGCTACGAACTCACCGGCGATCCGATCTTCCTCGTCAAGGCGCTGCAAATGACCGGCGGCGGAACGAACCTGCTCAACTCGCTGAAGCCCGCGAAGTACAAGAACCTCGAGAATCGAGCTGCGCTGATCGGTCTGGTTCAGACACTTCCGTAGTTCGAGCGCTGGAAATGCAAGAGCCCCGCTGCGGTGCGCGCCCAGCGGGGCTCTTTCATTCTTGCGCCACGCTCAGCCGAACTGGATGCCCTGGGCCAGCGGCAATTCGCGGGAGTAGTTGACCGTGTTCGTCTGACGGCGCATGTACGCCTTCCAGGAATCCGATCCTGACTCGCGGCCGCCGCCGGTTTCCTTTTCGCCGCCGAACGCGCCGCCGATTTCCGCGCCGGAAGTCCCGATGTTGACGTTGGCGATACCGCAGTCGGAACCGGTCGCGCAAAGGAAGCGCTCGGCGTAGCGCATGTTCATGGTGAAGATAGAACTCGACAGCCCCTGCGGCACGCCGTTGTGCAAGGCGATTGCCTCGTCGAACTCGCGGTAGCGCAGCAGGTAGAGGATCGGAGCGAAGGTCTCCTGCTGCACGGCAGCGCTCTGGCTCGGCATGCGCACGATCGCCGGCTGAACGAAGTGACCGCCGGCCAGGCGGCCGGGCAGGCGCACGGGATCGCCGCCACACAGGAGTTCGCCGCCCTCGGCGCGCGCCTGGGCGATGGCGGACGACATTTGCTCCACGGCGCGCGCGCTGATCAGCGGACCGCACAGGGTCTTCGGATCCGAAGGATCGCCGATGCGGATTCCGCCGTAGCTCTTCACCAAGCGGCGCTCGATTTCGCTGCACACCGATTCGTGCACGATCAGGCGGCGCGTCGTCGTACAGCGCTGTCCCGCGGTGCCGACGGAACCGAAGACGATCGCCGGCATCACGAGATCGAAGTCCGCGTCTTCGGCGACGACGATGGCGTTGTTGCCGCCGAGCTCCAGGATCGTGCGGCCGAATCGGCTGGCGACCTTCGCCGCGACTCCGCGGCCCACGTGCGTGGAACCCGTGAACGAGATCAGCGGCATGCGCGGATCGGCGCACATGGCGTCGCCGATGTGCCCGGGCTCTCCGATCACCAGCGTGGCGAGCGCGCCGAAGCCCTCGGCTTCGAGCACCGGCCGCACGACGTTGATGGTCGCGATGGCGCACAGCGGCGTCATGCTCGACGGCTTCCACACACAAGCGTCGCCGCAGATGAACGCCAGCATCGCGTTCCAGGCCCAGACGGCGACCGGAAAATTGAAGGCCGTGATGATGCCGACCGGCCCCAGCGGATGCCACTGCTCCAGCATCCGGTGATTGGCCCGTTCACTGGCGATGGTCAGGCCATAAAGCTGCCGCGACAACCCCACGGCATAGTCGCACATGTCGATCATTTCCTGGA
>JAYUOR010000189.1:0-4746 GCA_043760765.1 Planctomycetota bacterium
ATTGAAGACTGGTACAATCGCGAACGGCTGCATTCCGCCCTCGGCTACGTGTCACCCAATGCGTTTGAGCAGGCCCTGACTCGCCGTCGGCGAGCAGCACAAACCCCGTGTCCACCAAACCGGGTCAAGTCCACATTGTCTCTTAGAATGGGTGGCGTAACTGAACGTTACTTTCGCAACGCCAACCTCGAAGAATCGTTGCGCTCGAGTGCGCGGCAGAATAGATCTCAGAAAGGCGGGCTGTCTCGGAGCAGAGCGCATCTCATTGATGAGGGGGTGTCCGTCATGTAGAGTGCAGGCGATTGCCCAACCCGTCACGAGCGCTTGGATGCGACGCAATCAAAGGTGAATAGGACCTACGGCTTGCGTTTCCTTGTAGCAGGATGAGCAAACTGGGAGAGCTATGAGAACTGCAACAATTGTGAGTGTTCTGCTTTGCTCACTGTCTGGTGAGCTTTGCGGCCAAGGAAGATCTTCGCCCGCCTATGAAGCTTACGAGCTACCGACGCTGACACCCGACAGTCGGCAGATGAGAGATGTGGCGAGGTCGTTTGGGCGCCATTTGTGCGACGAGACTGAGGGAGCAATTCGCGTCGTACCTTTTCGACAGCCGGCTGACACCACGTTCATGCCGCGCCTGCCCGATATTGCTCCAGGCGTTCTCGGGAGCTTTTTTGTGGCGCTTGCTGATCGGTGCGGCGACCGCCTGACGTCGGAATTGAGCGCAGGTTACATCCAGCTTATGGGCTTCCGAGCAAGTGCTGGCGACAGCACAGCAGTCCTTTGGCAGGTGCGGTCACCGACTGTTGACGATCAATGGAGCGTCTCGGTGTTCCGGGGATGGGTCGTCCAGCCGAGCAAACGCTCGAACGTGTCCGGGGTTGTCGAGTTGCGAAGCGAGCTCTATCGCCGAGTCATCGAGGACACGTCTACTGTACGGCCGCGCATTCCTGCGATGCAGTCGAACCGGTAGCTGAGCGCGTTCGCCGGTGCGCTTCGACAAGGCGTCATAGGGAGCGTGGGTGGGCTGCCATCATCGACCGGGAGTTGCGAAGTCCACGCTCGCAGTGATCCTCCCTCGTAGACCCCGGTGAGGCAGGCCCGAACGGATGTCGTCTGGGATCGCCGCCGCCGCGTTGGAGGTGAGTCGAAGCGTCGTCGAATGCCGAGCCGCGAACCGGCACACTGTTCGTCAGCGAACTCCGCACGCCCGTCAGAGCTTTTTCACGGGCTCATAGAAGAAGGTGCTGGGCTCCGGCATGGCCGGCGTCGAGGACAGCCACATTTCCGCGCTCTCGCATAGCATCGGTGCCCCCGCATATCCCCCAGCGAGAAACGCGTCCCATGTCGGGAGTTCGCTCGGCTTTGAATCGCATCGCGAGACCAAACGGAACGAGAGGTGGGGGGATGGTGCGTGGCCGCGGCGCGCGGCATCCCGTAGCCAAGACCGAACCATCGTGTGTTTTGGCTCCTCCATTCGCACGAGCACGCGGACCCAGTCCGGCCCTTGCCGGCGAACACCGCCACTAGGCGTCACGTAGTGGAGCGCAGCACGGGTGTAGCGATCCATGAGGCGCTGGTGGAGCACCGAATTGGGTTTCGTACCGTCAGGCGCCAGGCCAGACCACCACCGCATCCATTGCTCTTCCAACACGAACTGAACGTCCGCGCGAATCGCGATCCCACTTGCCCTGGCGCTCTCCGCGTCCGTCAACAACTCGAAGCTGGGGTCTCGGTAATGGTCATCGTCGGGATTGCCGTGCAAGAGAATCCGCCCGCTCAAGGCGACTTCCACGTACTCCGGGAGTGACCATGCCAGTCGGTCGCCACGAAACCCCAGCCACATTAATCCTCCGAAACCGGGGATGATTCTGGTCCACGCCACGGAGCCGACCCACGCGCAGGCCGCCATGGGTCGTCGGCAGCGGGCGGTCGAATGAGTCGATGCGGTCGTCGGAGCGCGTTCTCGGCAGCTGTCGCGGTGTCCCGCGCATCATCCAACCGCTTCCGCTCGGCTGCACGGGCTGTACGCCTGTCAGCGCGCTCGGCGTCCCGCTGGGTCTGACGCTCGAGTGCGAACCGCAGCAGTCCGCGGATCTCGCTGAGAACCGTCCAAATGGCGACGAGCCCCGCAACGATGAGAACAAGGAATGCAGTGGTCACCCGTAGAAGAGGCAAGTCTTCGCGCTTGAGCGCAAGCCCGCTCCGAGCCAGGCGGAAGCTCTCGCCCGTCGGCGCCGCATCCGCGATCGGAGCGGCATGCCCCCGGTCCGGGTGGGGTGTCCGGCGGGTGGGGGCGGCGCGGCGCGAGAGTCAGCTGCGTTACGCCTCGTTGCGTCACACGCGGCTTGTGACCCAAGGCGACGGTTATCCGTGTGACTCACGCCATCAGTGCCCGTACAATTCTGGATGCAGACTTACCACTACTTCCCGCATTTGCCGAAGCGCCTTCCGTTGGCTGAACCGATCGACACTGTCGCGCTTGGCCAGTTGCTCGCTGGGCGCGACCAAGCACTTTGGACTGAGCGGGGCGTTTGGGTGCAGGGCGCCGCGAGTCTTCTAACGCTCATCGCAATTCTGCTAACTTGGATATCCGTCAGGATTGCGCGCGAGCAGCTGGAGGGTCAACGCTCAGCGCAACGCGCCGAAGGTCTTATCAACGCAACGCTGTTTCTCGATTTTCTCCGAGTTCGATTCAGCTTGGAGCTCCCTACGCAATGGAGCGACAACGAGCTCACTAACTGGCCAGAGCGACAATGGTCAATCGCGATCCAGCAAAAGGGTTGGCCAGAAATGCGCGTTCTTGGTTTGGAGTTCGCGTCTAAGGTTGTCACTCGTGATTGCACCTCCCGCTGGTTGAAGGTCGCAGATTCACTGGAGCGGCTAGAGGAAATCTACCGCGGGTACCTGAACGCGGCACCGCCTTCAAAACTGACCCACGCCACGACGCTGCAAGCCGCCGCAAGGAATCTTCACGAAACCGTTGCGACTCTCGAGGCTCTCCTGGAAAAGGCGTCTCGAGCGACCACATCGAAAACTCTGATGGAAGAGGCACTAGACCTTTGGTCGCGAGCTCAAGCCTTTGTATCGAGATCGAGTGGGAACTGACGCCTCGCTGACGGTCACTCGTACCGTCTCGATGTGCTTCCAGAGCCCCTCGCCTCCGTCCTACTCGCGCTGCTGGTGGGCGAGCCGCTCCCGCCCGACAAACGGCGCGCGCTGGTTGCGTGCGTCCACCGGGCGGCATGGGATGAGGCGCAGCGCTCCAACGCAGTGTTCAGGAGAGGCAACGCTTCGAGGCCCGACGGGCAGAAATGTATCGCTGACCGGGATGATGCAGCTGCGACGAGGGGGCGCATGCTCGGCGCATGCGTCCCCTCATCTGCATCACGGCTCGAGTCGCTACCGCAGGAGGCGGAGGACGGCTGGCGGCGGCGGTGGCGCGACGGGCGAAGGCGAAGGCGACGCACTCAATACCAAACCGAACGTGACGGCGTCGAGATCGTACCGAGGCATGCGAAGCTCGCGTGCGATCGCTGCGCGGCTGGCCACTGCCCCGTCCACGCCGACGGAGAATATCTTCTCAAGAATCTGCGATGTCTCGCGCGGGCGGACTGGTCCAGGCTCAGACCGCGGGTACCGCGACTTGAAATGCACGCACAGCGACTGGTACAACCATTCCGGCAGGCGACCGAGCTTGTGTAGCCGGTAGATATACGCCACCGCTGACACGCCCCAGTGCTGCTTCGCCTCGAGCACGGCGTCGGGCGTGACATGCCTCGGGGCGCTGGCCAAGAAGGGCACTTCCGGCATCAAAAACGCTGCGGCAAAGGCCTGCGCCTCCGCCTCATGGACGCGGGTGGTGCCACCATTGGTGTGTGCGTGCAGAACGAGATGGCCCAGCTCATGCGCGGCATCCATCCGGCCGCGCTCTGCGGTCTTCTGGGTATTCAGAAACACGAACGGCACACTGCCCTGCCAGTCGGAGAACGCGTCGATCTCGGTTCCGTCGTGCGCGAGCGAGTAGACTCGCACGCCGTGCGCTTCCAGCACGTGCACGACGTTCTTGATGGCCTGATAGCCCAGCCCCCACTCGGCTCGGACGAGCGCGGCCGCCTTGTCTGGCGCAAGGTCGCGGCAGTCCGGTACGTGGGACGCGGGGCGGTCGTAGCGCTGGTCGAGGTATCGGTCGAGCTCCACGGCCTGCGAACCCGATGCCAGGACCATGTCGCGCTGCCGCGCCGACATGCGCCCAAGCGAGCGGAAGATGGCTTGGTGCAGACTCGCAGGTGCCGTACCAAAAAAGTACGAGCGAGGGAAGTCGAGAATCTCCGCCAGCGCTTCGATGTGCGATTCCTTCGGCTCCGCCTTTCCCTGCTCCCATCGACTCACGGTGGCGGCTGTCACGTTCATTCTGCCCGCCAGCTCGCTTGCGAACAGCCCCCGCCGTTGCCGGGCGAGCTTCAGCCGCTCCTTACTAAATGCCTCAATCGACATCAGCCCACACGGCGCTGCAACGCGATCTCGACGTCCGGAGAGACAACGGGCGTCGCCCGCGTGCCGTCCGGCGCGTCAGGCAGCGCAATCGGGATGATCAGCCGGGTGTACCAATCCTTCATCGTCCCATCAGGGTTGAGTCCGGTGATGTGCGACAGCTCGGCACGCACGCCAGTGACCGTCTCGACGTACAGCAAGAACCAGTTTTCGGCTGCCTGCGGGACAGCCCGTGCCGGCGCCATCCCGACC
>JAYUOR010000190.1:0-13231 GCA_043760765.1 Planctomycetota bacterium
AATCCCGCGGTGAAGGCACCACTCGCGCGTGTGCTCCAGGAATTCAAGCCGGACGTCGTGCACAGCCATCTGCTGCACACGCATCTTTCCTACGCCAGCTTGGATCAAGCGCGCGCGGCGGGCGCGGGCGTCGTCTTCACGGCGCACGACGTGATGACCTTTTGCTATCAGAAGCTGACTTGTTTTCACGGCGGCGCGGAAAATGGCGGTCTGCTGCGCGACTACCGCGCCGATTGGCAAAAGTGCATTCCCTGTCAGCGGCTGCGCTACAACCCCTGGCGCAATGCGAAGATCCGCGACATGTTGCGCCGCAGTGTCGACCGCTTCACTGTCGTCAGCGACGAACTTGGGCTCGCGATCCGCGCCAACGACATCCGCGTCGATCGCACCGTGCACAATGCGATCCGACAGCAGCCCAGACTGCCGTCCAAAACAGCCGTCGACGTCTTTCGAAAGAAATTCGGGCTCGTCGATCGGCAGGTCATCGCCATCGCGGGCCGCTTGCACGAACAGAAGGGCGTGGCGCAGTTGTTCGCCGTGCTCGCAGAACTGAAGCCGCGCTTCGACAACCTGCGCTTGATCGTGATGGGCAAGCGCGCCGCCTACGAGCGCGAGTTCTTGGGCTTGGCCCAGCGCGCCGGCGTCGCGGAGCGTGTCGTTCCGACCGATTGGCTCGACGGCGAAGAACTTGCCTGTGCCTACGCTGCGACCGACGTCTTCGTCACGCCCTCGATCTGCTTCGACACCTTCGGGCTCGTCAACCTCGAGGCGATGGAGCACTCCAAGCCGGTCGTGGCCACGGCCTTCGGCGGCAGCCGCGAGGTGGTCGAGGACGGCGTCAGCGGCTTCATCGCCAATCCTTTCGACGTGCCGGCCTTCTCCGAGCGCGTGGCGCGTCTGCTTGCGGACCCGAGCCTGGCGCAGCGCATGGGGGCCGCCGGAAGGCAGCGCCTGGAGGCGCACTTCACGATCGAGCGCCTGACCGCCGAGTTCCTGGAGGAATACAGCCTGGCCCAGAGCGCCGCCGCGGCCCGCAGGCCGGCTGGTTCCGAGCGGACCTGATGCCGCGGGCTTCGGTTCGCCGATAGATGAGGCTTGGGCCGAACCGCCTTCCAACGCCTGTGGACCGGGAGCGGGGGGACTCCGTGGGTTGCCCGATCCTACCGTGCGCGGTAGATTTACACTGCATATGGTCCGTCCCAGCCGCCTGGGCTATGGACCTCGCCTGCCCGATCCTGCCGCCTCACCACGACTCACACCGCGATGCGCAAAACACTGATCTCCTACGTCAAGCCGCACGTCCAGGAGGATCCGCTCTCGATGATCCTGGGCATCGCCTACCTCGGCGCCTGCCTCGAAAAAGAGAAGATTCCCGTCGAGTGCATCGACGAGCGCATCGTCACCGACCAGGAGATGAAGGCCGCGATCGAGCGCAACGACGTGGTCGGCTTCGGCGCGCTGACGCCCAACATCCGCCGCGCGATCGCCTGGGCCAAGTACGCCAAGGAGAAGGGCAAGATCACCGTGATGGGGGGGCCGCACGCCTCGGTCGACCAGGGCATCTTCCTCGACAGCGGGCAGTTCGACTACGTGCTCAAGGGCGAGGCCGAAGAGACGCTGCCGCAGTTTCTCAAGGCGCTCGAAGGCGGCAACGACAATGACCTCTCGGCCGTCGCGGGTCTGGCCGGTGTGCGCGGCGGACAGGTCTGGGTCGACAACGCCGCGCCGCCGCTGATCAAGAAGCTCGACGAGCTGCCCTTGCCCGCGCGCCATCTCCTGCCGATGGAGAGCTACTTCAAGCTCAATCCCGAGCGCCTCGCCTACATTTTCACGACGCGCGGTTGCCCCTTCAAGTGCATCTTCTGCCAGAAGGAATTGACCGGCCGCGGATTCCGCGTGCGCTCGACGCAGATGATCGTCGACGAGCTCGAACAGATCGTGAAGGTCTACAACCCCGGCGTGATCCTGTTCGTCGACGAGATCTTGACGCTGCGCCGCAAGCGCATCCACGAGATGTGCGACGAGATTTTGCGCCGCGGTCTGAAGTTCGAGTGGATCGCGAACACGCGCGCGGACTGCGTCGACTATCCGTTGCTCAAGCACATGCACCGCGCCGGTTGCCGCCGAATCTATTACGGATGGGAATCGGGCTCGCAGCGCATGCTCGACGTCTTGAAGAAGGACCTGACGCCCGAGGTGATCGTCGAAGCCGCGCGCATGACGCGTCGCGCCGGCATCTGGGCCAAGGTCTACCTGATCGTCGGCAGCCCGGGCGAAACGCCCGCGGACATCGCCGAGACCGAGAAGGTCCTCAAACTCGCCGGCCCGGACCTGGTGCGCATTTCCGTGTTCAATCCACTGATCGGCACGGAGTCCTGGGACAACTACCAGGCCAGCATCGACGTTTCCGACCTGCGCGAGAATTACGTCTCGTCGAATCGCTCGGCTTACGTGCACGAGCACTTCACACAGGTCGAGCTCGAGGAGCTGCGCAAGAACATGGTGCGCTCCTACGAGAAGTGGTACTACGGCTATCCCCAGCGTGCGCGGCGCTTCATGGAGCGCTCGCTCTACTACATGGAGAACCCGCAGTTCGGCAAGAAGCGCCTAGGCCGTGCGGTCGGGCTGGTTCCGCCGCCGGTGCGCCACAACAGCGTCGCCTGAACGGGCATTCGCGTAATTGGACTCGCGCGAGCGCGCGAGCGGTTGTGGGGACCCGAGACTTGTTCCAAGGCGTCGCTTGAGGCGATCATCCGTTTCCATGTCCGCGCCTTTGGATCTCGGCAACAAGCTTGCGTTCGAACTGCATTCGTGCGGGCCGGACGATCGCGCGGAACAGCTGCGCCTGTACAACGCCTGCTTCAAGAAACCACTCGATCTCGCGGGGCTCGACTGGCGCTACGACCAGAACCCCTGCGGACGTGCGATTTCGTTCGTCGCTCGCGCGCCCGGCGCTGAAGCTGTCAGCGGTTATGCCTGCAATCCGCGAGTGGCCGCCAGTCGCGGCGAGCACGCGGCCTGCATTGGCGAAACCGGCGACGTGATGACACATCCGGAGTGGCGCAAGCGCGGGATCTTCAGCGATCTCGATCGCGCCGCGATGGCCGAGGCGAAACGGCAGGGCTGGCCTTTGGTTTTCGGCCTGCCCAACCGGCGCTCGGCGCACATCTTCTTGGAGCTCGGCTGGGAAAAGGTCGGCACGCTGCGCACCTGGAGCGCTGTGTTGCGCAACGACGCGCCCGCGCGCGCCGAGCGCGCCAAGGAAGGCCGCTTGGCGGGCTGGACCGCGGGCTTCGCGGCGCGCCGAGCGCGCAAGTTGCGCGGCGCCGCCGCGCGCGCGGCCGCGGGCCACACGCTCGTCCCGATCGAGTCCTGCTTTCCGGCGGCCGTCGGCGAACTTTCGCGCGCAGTCGAGTCGCAATTCGCCTTCATGATCCGGCGCGACAAGGGCTATCTGGATTGGCGTTTCCTGAAAAGTCCGTCGCGCCTGCACCGCGCCTTCGAAGTGCGCGATGCTTCCGGGGCCTTCGCGGGCTATTGCGTGGTCCAACTGCCGCGGGCGGGCTCGGCCGTGGGCTACCTCGTCGACGTCTTGGCGCGCGACGAAAAGAGTCTGTGCGCGGCGATCGGCGGCGGCATCGACGCCCTCGAACGCTCAGGCGCGGCCATCGTGCAGGCGACCGCAGTCGACGGCTCGTGGTGGCAGGCACGCTTGGTCGCGCACGGATTCGTCGCGCCGCGCAAGCAGAATTTTCTGACGATCATCGTGCATGCGCACGCTCCCGATCATCCGCTGGTGCGAGCGGCACGCGAACCGCGCACCTGGTACTTCACCGACGGCGATCGCGACGACGAGACCATGGGGTAGTATTTTCGCGAGGCGCACGTGTCCCTGAAACATCGAATCAAAGTCCTGCTGCGCGAATCCTATGCGCGCACTCTGTTCCACACAGGATTGTGCGGACTCGTGGATCGCGTGATGCCAGTGCGCTTGACGATCCTGGCCGGCCACTGTGTTGCGCCCGGCGCCGCGCTTGCCGCGGGTGGCTTTCTGCCGGCGGACATGCAGATCAGCGAGGCGAAACTCGAGCGTATCCTGCGCTGGTTCTCGAAGCGCTACGCGATGTCCACGGTCGGCGCGGGCTGGGCTGCCCTGCGCTCGCGCACGGCCCGCAGGAGCCTTGTGGCGCTGTCGATGGACGATGGCTACCGCGACAATCGACGCGTGATGCTGCCGCTCTTGCAGCGCGTCGGCGCACCGGCCACGGTCTACCTCGAGTCGCGGCCGCTCGACGAGCGCAAGCTCAACTGGTCGCACAAGTATTTTTGGCTGTGCGCGCGCATGGATTTCCCCGAGCTGGCCCGGCGCTACCGCGAATCGACGAAGGATCCCAAGATCGCGGCCATCATCGATGCCGCCCTGCAGAAGCAGGGCCACGATCCGCGTTACCACGTCAAGCGCGCGCTCAAGTACGACGCCGACCCCGCGGATCGAGAGCGGGTTGTCGACGAACTTTTCGTTGCCGCCGGCGGCGACGAACGCGGCCTGTGCGACGAGTTGTACATGACCTGGAACGAGGCCAAGGAACTCGCCGCCGCCGGCGTCGAACTCGGCGGGCACACGATCAATCACGTGATCCTTTCGCGCTGCGACCGAGACGTTGCACGGCACGAGATCGTCGAGGGCGCGCGCTCGATCCAGAACGCCGTGGGCAATCCTACGCCGTCGTTCGCCTACCCCTGGGGCCGCCGCTGGGATTTCACTGCCGAGAGCGCCGCACTCGTCGTCGATGCGGGCTTCGAGAGCGCGGTCACCATGCACGCCGGCGTGAATCTTCCGGACAGCAGAGCCACGGACCTCAAGCGGCTTGCAATCGCCGATGATGCGAAGCTCCACCTGCTCGCCACCGAAGCCTGTGGCGGATTCGAACTGTTGCGTCGGCTCGGAATCGACCTGTCCGAGTAGCGCGGCCGCCTGGCGTTAGAACGCCTGGTAGATGAAGGGGCTCGAGCCGGGATCGTCGCTGAGCCAATAGAACAGCACGATCAGCACCGCCACCACGACGATGGGAGCGGCGACCCAGACCCAGTTCTCGCGCAAAAATTTGCCCATGTTCGCCTTCGCTTGCGAGCTGAATTCTGCCCCGCGATCAGGCGCCGGGCAAATCGGATTCAAAGCGGATAGACAAAGGGTGCCGCCGGATCGCTGTCCTGGCTGAGCCAGACGACGACCACACACAGGATCGCGACGATGACGATCGGGGCGACGATCCAGATCCAGTTCTCGCGCAGGAATTTGCCCATGGCGGATTCGGCGTTGGCTAGAAGAGCGTGTAAATGAAGGGCGCGATCAGGGGCGAACTGGCCGCGACGACGAGCAGGCTGCCGATCGAGAGTAGCACGACGAGCAGCGGCATGAGGTACCAGTGTCCGCGCAGCACGAAGGCCTTGCTCAGTTCGAGTATGGTCGCGAGGCGCCGTCCAAGTTTCCACAGCACGAAACCCAGCACGGCGACGACGAAGAGCACGACCAGTTTGGGCGCCAGCGCCGGCGGAACGAGCGCCATGGCCGCGTTGATGCCAAAGAAGATCGCGAAGATCGCCGTCAACATGCCGAGCACCTTGAGCGGCGGCTGCCACTTGGGTTCCTCGCCGTAGTTGCCGTAGTAGAGCGCGGTCAGCGCGACCCACAGACCTGCGAACAGGAACATCCAGGTGCGCGCGGGCGGCGGCTTTTCGGGGCTGGCAAACTTGGCCATGCTGCCCGTGGCGCGCGGCAGACCGACGTTGGCGACCTCGAGCTGGTCGTGCAGGAAGCGCGCGAACTCCAGGTTGCCGCGCGGATTGAAGTGCCAGTCGCGCACGAAGTAAAGTTCGGGCGCCTCGACCTCTGGGTCGCCGCTCGCGCCGCTCGCGCGTTCAGGTGTGCGCGCGACTGCGCGCAGCGACTCGGTCGGATCGAGCGCGCTGATGCCCAGTCCGTGGGCAATCTCGAGGAACGTGCGCACGGATTGGTTGGGATGCCAGCCTTCGTCGCGCAGGCAGACCGAGCCGCGCAGGCTGTCGAGCGCGCCTTGCTGGACCGCCGCCTTCGGCGGAATCGGAACCATGACGAGCTTCGCATTCGACTTCTCGCAGGCGTCGCGCAGCGTGCTGAGCCCGCCGCGCGTGCGCGCGATGGCGTCGATCATGAAATCGGGCGGCGTCACCATCAAGGCGGCCCATTCGCGCGGCAACTGCCCCGGCTTCTTGACCACCGGCGCTTCGTCCTTCTTGCCCGAGGAGAGCGAGAACTTGGTCTGTTCGAACGGCACGTCGAGGATGCCGCTGGGATCCTTGGGCGTGCCTTCGAAGAGCAGGCCCAGCGCGGTGAGTTCGATCCAGGGTGTCGGCCCCGGATCCTTCAACGGCGGCGAGTCCAGCGCTCCGTCGGCGCCGAAGCGCGGCTTGGGGAAGCGGCGGTATTGCGTCTGGCCGTTCCAATACAGATCGTTCTCGTAGGGGAAGATCAGCACCAGATCGGGCTTGTACTTGACGCCTTCAGACAAGAACCAGGCGACTTCCTGATCGGTGGACCAGCCTTCCGTGCCGGCGTTGACCACATCGACGCGCCGGCCTTCGGAGCGCCAGGCGCCTCCGAGTTGTTCGACGAACAGATCGTGCTCGTTGACGGTGTAGCCCAGCGTGAACGAATCGCCGAGGCACAGCACGCGACAGGTGCCCTCAGGTCTTGCGTAGGAAGTCGTGTCGCTGTCGCGCAGTCCGAGCGCGTTGATCTCGTAGCGCACGTTGAATTCCGGCGTCTTGCGCGTGCTGACGGCGCCGGGTCGCTTCGACCAGCCCGTGATCGGATCGAACTGGTTGATCGTCGCCTGCGGCCCGCGGCCCATCAGGCGCAAGCCGCCTTCCAAGACGAGAATGCCGCAGACCAGGCTGACGACGATGGCGAGGATGACGTTGAGGAATCTCATCGCTGCCGCCCTAGCTGACCATCGAGGTCACGCTGTCGCCTTCGTGCCGTAGCGAGAAGCGCGTGTCCGCGATCTTCTTCTTCGCGTCGGCGCGCACGATGTAGTTGTTCATGAACAGGTAGTCCATTCCCGACAGGCTGAACGTATTGAAGGCGTGGCTGGGGTCTTCGACGATCGGCTCGCCCTTCAAGTTGAACGACGTGTTCATGACTACCGGGACGCCGGTCAGTTCGCCGAAGCGTTCGATGATGCGGTGATAACCCGGGCTGACGTCCTTGAAGACGGTCTGAAGACGGCCCGAGCCATCTTCGTGCGTGATCGCGGGCAGCACCGAGCGCTTCTCAGGCCGCACGGGAGCAACGTAGAGCATGAAGCGCGCGGGATAGTGCTTCGCCGCCTCGGGAATGTCGAAGAACTCGCTCGCCGCTTCGACCGTCACCGACGGCGCGAAGGGCCGGAACGCCTCGCGGAACTTGATCGTGGCGTTGAGTTTTTCCTTCATCTCGGCCCGGCGCGGGTCGGCGATGATCGAGCGCGAACCCAGCGCGCGCGGGCCCCATTCGAAGCGGCCGCGCATCCAGCCGCAGACCGCGCCTTCGACGAGTTTGTGGGCCACGAAGTCGTAGAACTTTTCGTCGTCCTCGATCTTCTCGAAGGCGATGTCGTACTTGCGCAAAAAGGCTTCGACCTCTTTGTCGGAGTACTCCGAGCCCAAGAAGGGCGAGGTCAGCGCAGGTCCGCGCGCTTGTCCGAGCACGTGGTTGTAGGCCCAGTACGCCGCACCGACGCAGCCGCCGTCGTCGCCGGGTGCGGGGTGCACGTAGACGTCCTCGAAGGGGCCTTCGCGCAAAAGCTTGTAGTTGGCGACTGAATTGAGCGCGACACCGCCCGAAAGGCACAGGTTTTTCAGGCCGGTTTCCTTGTGCAGGTGCTTGACCATCTTGAGCAGCACCTGCTCCGTGACGACCTGGATCGAAGCCGCCATGTCGCAGTAGTACGGATCCAGCGACTTGTCGCCGAGCTTGGGATCGCGCGCGGGTTGTCCGAAGTGTTCGCCGAAGGCCTTGGTCAGCGTCTGGTCGCGCGAGTAGTGGTAGGCGAAGTACTTCATGTCGTGCCAAAGACTTCCGTCCTCGGCGACATGGATGAGCTCGTAGATCTTGTCGACGAAGCGCGGCTTGCCGTAGGGATGCATCCCCATCAGCTTGTATTCGCCTTCGTTGATCTCGAAGCCGCAGTAGGCGGTGAACGCGGAATACAACAGGCCGAGCGAGTGCGGGAAACGCAGCTCGTGCGTGATCTCGATCTTGTTGCCGCGTCCGACGCCCATCGTCGCCGTGCTCCACTCGCCGGCGCCGTCGACGGTAAGGATCGCGGACTCCTTGTACGGCGAGGTGAAAAAACTCGCCGCCGCGTGCGACATGTGGTGATCGGCGAAGAGCAACTTCGAGCCCGGCACGTCGAGCTCTTTCTGCATCATCGATTTGATCCAGAGCTTGTCGGAAATCCAGCGCTGCATCGATTCGCGGAACACCGCCGACGAGCGCGGGAAGGTCGCCAGCGCGCTGACCAGCATGCGCTCGAACTTGACGAAGGGCTTTTCGTAGAACACGACGTAGTCGACGTCGTGGATCGAGATCTTGCCGCGCTTGAGCGCGAACTCGATCGCCAGAGCGGGGAAGCCGGAGTCGTGTTTCTTGCGGCTGAAGCGCTCTTCCTCGGCGGCGGCGACCAGACGTCCGTCCTGGACCAGGGCCGCGGATGAATCGTGATAGAAGAACGAAAGACCGAGAACGTTCATCAGTCCTGCCTCCGAGCCTGTGCAAGCGTCTCGTTACGGCTGACCCAGGCGCTCCAGTTGCCCTTGGGGCGGCGCTTGAGGTGCAGTGGATCGGCGAACAGCTGATAGACGAGCGCGAAGGGCCCTAGCAGCAAGAAATAGAGCACGGTTAGCAGCAGGCGCGAGAGCATGCTGCCGAAGCGCTCGGAGAACTGGAGCAGGGCCTTCATGGGTGGGGTGAGGACGGTGTGGTGGGGCGCTTGATGGGGGCGAGTGCTGCGCATTCCTGTGGTTCCAGGGGCGCAATCCAGTTCGCGATCTCTGACGAAAGTCGGGTCATCAACGTCGGGCTCGCGCCACGCTGTTCGTGACCGGCGCCCGCCGGACTTGGGATGTTATGGAGGTGGGGTCGCCCCTTCGGCAGGCCGTGGGCGGGGCCTGAAGCGCGAATTGAGCCTGGATCGGGGGTGACCCTCCCAGGAGCCGCAAGTTCGGCGAACAGGGCCGAGAATGCTACCCGATGGGGCTGGCCGGGGCGAAGCGGCTCCCTGAGTTGGGCCCCCTGCACCGTTCAGCGCAGGATCAGCCGGCCCTTGAAAAGCTCGCCTTCTTCCAGGCGCCGGTCGTGATCCTCGTCCCGCAGGACATCGATTTCCAAGACGGATTTTGCCGGTAGATCGACGACCAGCTTCGCGAGCGCGTCGGGCTGGGAAAGGCTCCAGGCGCGCTTGTCGGACTCCTTGCGCACGGCGTCGATGATGTCGCCCTTTTGCAATCCGATCGCGGCCGCGGGGCCATCCGGGGCAAGTTTGTCGATGCACAGCATGGTGCCGGGCCAGACCGCCACAACCTCGGTGGTCAACCCCAGACGGTCATAGAGGATGCCGTCGATCTTGCGCCAACCGCGCAGCGAAAGTTCGCGTTCGCCCGCGGCGCTCTTCAGGCGCAATTTGACGTCGACACCCGGAAGCAGGGTCAATCGCCGGTTGTTGTATTCGTCGCGCGGGGTCTTCGGAGTCTTGCCATCGGCGCCGGTGGCGTCCGGCGAGATGCTCGCGAGCGCGAAACCGTCGAGCGACACGATGCAGTCGCCCGCGACGATACCCGCATCGGCGGCCGGCGAACCCGAGCGCACGCGCGCAACGCATAGCGAGGGCGCAGGCTCGAGCTCGAATCCGAGCCAGGCCTTTTCCCAGGCGGGCGCGAAGAGCTGATTGAGCAGCACGTCGCGCACGCGATCGACCGGGATCGCGTAACCCATGTTCTCCGCGCCCTCGCGCACCACGGTGTTGATGCCGATCAATTCGCCATTGATGTTCAGCAGCGGGCCGCCGCTGTTGCCGTGGTTGATCGACGCGTCGGTCTGGATCAAATCGTTGAACGCGAGCCGGCTGCCGGTCACGGCGAGTTCGCGGTGCAGGCCGGAGATGATGCCCGCGGACACCGACAATTTTTGTTGGAACGGATTTCCGATCGCGATCACGCGCTCGCCGATCATCAGGTCGGCGCTGGTTCCCAGGTTGACCGTTGGGAATTTTCGCTCGCCGGCGATCTTCAGCAGCGCCAGATCTTCGCGCTCGACGTACGAGACCAGTTGCGCGTCATAGGTCTTCGGATCAACGGCGCTGTCGAACTGGATCTGCAGCTTGCCGCCCTCCTGACCGGCCGCGTTCGCGACAACGTGGAAATTCGTGACCAGGAAACCGTCGGCATCGACCATGACACCGGTGCCGGCGGAACGGCTTTCCTGGCGGTGCGGCTGGTTGAAGATGTCGTAGGCGATCGAATATCCGACCGAGACGATGTAGACGACCGCGGGAGATGCCTCGCGCACCACCAGGACTTCGGGCGTCAAGCGGCGCTGGGCGCGCTCGTCCACAGGCGCTGTCTGCTGCAGCGGAACAAGCGCCGGGAGGCTCAGCAGCCATGTGCAAAGCGCGGACATTGGAGTGGAGTGGTGGGCCATGTAGGACTCGAACCTGCGACCTCTACGATGTCAACGTAGCGCTCTAACCAACTGAGCTAATGGCCCACTCCTTGTCAGTCCTCGCGCCGGAACCGGTACGAGGGGCAGAGAGACTAGTTGGCGAGCACAGACCTGCCAAGCCAAAACTGCTCCCGCGTACCCTGCGCCGAAGAATCTGCCGTTTCGCGCGCGCCTGCCCGCTGCTAGACTTTTCGCCCCATAACCCCGGCGCCCTG
The DNA here is from genome assembly GCA_043760765.1 of Planctomycetota bacterium. Lineage (GTDB taxonomy): Bacteria > Planctomycetota > UBA1135 > UBA1135 > JADJQU01. Next base: position 10,954 of record JAYUOR010000190.1, read on the forward strand.
GGCTCGGACCGCGGACGCGGCGTGCTTGGGGTCGCGGGTGAGCCCTCAGTCCTGTTCGAAGGAGTGTTTGCGTGAAAGTCGGCGTCGTACGCGAGATCAAAGTTCACGAGAGCCGTGTTGCCCTGACTCCCGCCGGCGCTGAGCGCCTGGTGGCCGCCGGGCACGAGGTCATGGTCGAGACCCAAGCCGGGATCGGCAGCGGGCTCGACAACGCCACCTACGAGCAAGCCGGCGCGCGCATCGGCAAGTCGGCCTCCGAGGTCTGGTCGTCCTGCGACCTGATCCTGAAGGTCAAGGAACCGCTGGCGCCCGAGTGGCCGATGATGCGCAAGGGCCAGACGCTGTTCACCTACCTGCACCTGGCCGCGGACCGCGCGCTGACCGAAGCCATGGCCAAGACCGGTTCGCAGTGCTTTGCCTACGAGACCTTGGAAGTCGGCAGCACGCTGCCCTTGCTCACGCCGATGAGTGAAGTCGCCGGCCGCATGGCGATCCAGGCCGGCGCGCAATGGCTCGAGCGCTCCCACGGAGGTTCGGGCATTCTGCTCGGCGGCGTGCCAGGCGTCGAACGCGCCCACGTGTTGATCCTCGGCGGCGGAGTCGTCGGTACACAGGCGGCGCGCATGGCCTGTGGCCTGGGTGCGGACGTCACTTTGATGGATGTCAACATCGATCGCCTGCGCTACCTCGACGACGTGATGCCGAAGAATTGCCACCTGGTGTTCTCGACGCCTTTCGCGCTGCGCTCGTACCTGCCCAAGGCCGACTTAATTGTCGGAGCGGTGCTGATCCCCGGAGCCGCCGCGCCGAAATTGATTCGTCGCGAAGACCTCAAGTTGATGAAACCCGGCACGGTGATCGTGGACGTCGCCATCGACCAGGGCGGCTGCATCGAGACCTGCCGTCCGACGACCCACGCTGATCCGGTCTACACGGTGGACGGGATCCTGCACTACTGCGTGGCCAACATGCCGGGCGCCGTGCCGCGCACGAGCACGTTTGCGCTGACTAACGCGACGTTGCCGTACACGCTGCGCCTGGCGAAGCTCGGACCCAAGGCCGCGATCAAGGACGACGCCGCGCTGCGTTCGGCCGCGAACGTGATCAACGGCAAGATCGTCTACAAGGCCGTCGCCGACGCGTTCGGGATGGAATACACGCCCGCCGAAAAGGCGCTGGCGTAGCTTCGCGGCGAGCCGCGCGCTCCTGAATTCATGGACGTCTGGCAAGCGGCGCTACTCGGGCTGGTCGAAGGCCTGACCGAGTATTTGCCTGTCAGCTCGACGGCGCACCTGCTGCTCGCCCAGCGCGCGATGGGCTTGCCCACGAGCGACGCGTCGAACGCTTACGCGATCTGCATCCAGTCGGGCGCAATTCTGGCCGTCTTCGCGCTGTATCGCGCGCGGCTGTTCCAGGTGGCGCGCGGTTTCGTCGGAAGAGATGCCGAGGGCCTGCGTCTGTTCAAGTGCCTCGCCGTGGCCTTCTTTCCGGCCGCGCTGATCGGCAAGTTCTTGGACAAGACGATCGAGCACTACCTGTTCGGGCTGTGGCCGGTGGTCGCGGCCTGGTTCGTCGGCGGCCTTTTCCTGCTCTGGCTCGCGCGACGCAAGCTCGACGGAGCGGGCCTGTCGATCCAGTCGCTGGGTTTGTCGAGTGCGGCGATCATCGGTCTGTGCCAGTGCACGGCGATGTGGCCGGGCGTCAGCCGTTCGCTGGCGACGATCGCGGGCGGACTGCTTTGCGGACTCGGACTTGCGAGCGCGATCGAATTCAGTTTCCTGCTCGGCCTCCTGACCCTCGGCGCGGCGACTGCGTACAAGGGAATCCAACACGGCTCGGCGCTGCTCGAAGGCAATGGCGCGCTGAATCTCGCCATCGGTCTATCGGTCGCGTTCGTCGCGGCCTGGCTCTCGGTGCGCTGGATGGTGCGCTCGCTGAACGCGCGCACGCTGGCGCTGTTCGGCTGGTATCGCATCGCGCTCGCGGGCCTGGTCGCGCTGCTGCTCATGCTCAGCATCTTGAAGGCGGTCTAGGATGCAGCGTCGCGCCCTGATCACGGGTGTCAGCGGCCAGGACGGCAGTTACCTCGCGGAACTGCTGCTCGACCAGGGCTATCGCGTCTTCGGTCTCGTGCGGCGCAGCTCCAACGAGCAACTCGAACGCATCGCGCATCTCGAGGGCAAGATCGAACTCGTTCGAGGCGACCTGCTGGATCAGACTTCGTTGACGCGCGCCGTGGCCGAATCGCAACCCGACGAGGTCTACAACCTAGCCGCGC
>JAYUOR010000191.1:0-13200 GCA_043760765.1 Planctomycetota bacterium
GAAAGCAGCGTCATTGGAGGATGCGGCTCGAAAGTATGCGCTTGGCGCGCGGCCGGACAATCGGCTTGTCGGCGGCGCCATCCTGGGTTGTACCCGCCCGGGGCGCAACCAAGAGCTCGCGGCGATCAGGCACCGCTGCGCTCTGAGCTGGGCACCGCCAGGCCTCCCAGCCACATGTGCAACACCTCGAATTCGCCGCGGGCCACACGCGCCAGGAGGCGTCCCCCATCGGTTTCCGCGGCGGGAATGGCGAGCAGATCCGCGTAGGCTCCCCTTGCGATCGCCCCGACTTGACCCTGCAGTCCAAGCGCCCGCGCTCCATGCAAGGTCGCGGCATCGATGGCATGGCAAGCTTCGAGCCAGGGCTGAGCCGCAGCGAGGCGCGACAGTTCCTGGCGCATGTCCAGGGTGGTGTTGCTGGCCAAAGAATCCGTCCCCAGGGCCACGCCAACACCCGCGGCGTGCCACGAACGCAGGTCGAATGCGGGACGTTCGAAGAATGCGTGGGAAGCGGGGCAGTGCACCAAGGTTGCGCCGGCTCGAGCCACGCGCTCGATCTCGGCCGGACGCGCCAAATTGCCGTGGACGAGCGCGAGTCCGGAATGCAGCAAGCCCGCATCCTCCAGCAGGTCGAGGCCGGAGCGTCGCGGCGATTCCCCGAGCAGGGCCGCAAAAGAACCGCGCCCGGTCTCGAGCCATTCTGTTTCGTCCTGCGTTTCCGCCCAGTGCGTCGTAAGCGCGATCGCGCTCTTGCGTGACGCGCCCGCGATCGCTTCGAGCAATTGCGACGAAACCGTGTGCGGCGCGTGGGGCGCGAGGCCGGCGAAATGAAACTCCGATTCGACCCGCGGCGCTTCGAGTCGTGTGAGCTCGTGTGCGATCCGATCGGGAAGCCTTGCATCGAGCAACTCGCGGAACTGCACGATCCTGGGAATGCTGCTTGGAGTGCAGCCGGCAAAGGCACGTTCCGCGCAACCGGTCGCATCGAGGTCGCCAACTGTCGTCGCGCCACCCGCGAGACACAGCCGCGCGCCGCGGGTTGCGGCCCGCTCGAGTTCCCCTGCGCTCGACTGCGCGCGCGCTTGCACGAGCCCGCGGACCCAGGCGCCGAAATCCGCGCCGCGCGGCAGGCGCCCAGCAAGAGCGGTCAATTCGAGGTGCGCATGCGCGTTCACAAGTCCGGGAAGCAACGCGCAGCCGCCAAGGTCGATCCGTTCGGCTGAATCTGAACGCGCGTGCAGGCGTTTCGGCTCGCCGATCTCCTCGATGCGACCGCCACGAACAGTCAGCGCTCCTGGGGCAAGCCAGACGCCGTGCGGCAGCAGCACACGCGCCGCGCTGAAAATGGCTTCACCTTTCATGCATCGACTCCCGTCCAACGAAGAACCCGCGGGGGATCGTGAGTCCGCCCGCGGGTTCGTGTATTCGGAAGCTTCCGAACGAAGCTCTGAAGCTCAGTTCGGCAGCGCGTGGATGCGCAGGTTCTTCACGCCGACGATCTTCAGGAAATCGGTCTTCGAGGCATCGAACGTGATCACAAAGCGGATCATGTCGGGCGCCGGGCTGAAGGCGTTGAGTTCGGACGGGTGACGTACCCACGGGGTCAGAGAACCCTGAACAATCGGGCTTGTGGGGCCGCTGAGGAGAACGTTGCACGGATCAGGCATCGCACCCGAGAGCTTCGCGCCCTGGAAACGCACGACCAGGGGCGCGCCGAGTTCGCCAGGGAGCAGATCCTCGTCGAGCAACTGGCCCCAAAACTGCTCGTAGGTCTGAGGGGGGGGCAGAATCTGGTTGGGAGAACGGTAGGGCACGGTCACGATTCCACCGGCGTCGTTCAGGACGAGGTCCATGTCCCATCCGGGCAAGCCCGGAGCATCCGCGTCGAACTGAACCGCAAAAAAATTGCCCACCGTCGTCGGCCGCATCCAGCAGGACTGCGCGCCTTGGAAGGATGCCGGCGTGAAGCGCGAGCGCACCCAGGCGCCGACGCTCAGGTAGTCCAGCGAGGTCGGAAGATTCGGGGCGTACGGCTCGAGGATTGAGGCCACATCGGTGACCAACGGCAACGGCAGCATACCCTGCTCGATACGCGCGAGCCCCGCGCCCCCGGCTCCACCAAGTGAAAAGGCTCCAAGTGTATTTGGGAAACCGGTGCCGCCACCACCTCCGGCGATTGACATGCGTGCCGGTTGGGCTGTCAGCATCAGCTGGCGTGCCTGCATCAGGATCGCGCCGCCTGACCCACCACCACCCGGGCTCGATCGAGTTGCGCTGTCGAACAGGTTCGACGCGTCAGCGCTGCCGCCCTCGCCGCCCGCCGCGTCGATACCGCCTGAAAGATCGATTGAACGTCCGGCCTGCAGCTGGATCGCCCCACCACCGCCGCCGCCAGCTGCGGCACTGTGCGAACGATAGAGATTGATCGAGGCGCCAGATCCGACGCATTGGTCTCCCGAGCCTTGGCTGTCGGTTTTCGTCTGCTCGACGGAAGCACCACCGCCACCTCCGCCCGAGCCACCCTTGAGGAAACCCTTCTCCGGCGTCAGCTTGCGCTTGTTGAGCGGCGCACCCGGCGCCTCGAGGCCGGCGTTCGTGGCATCACCACCGGCAGTGTCCGGGGGCGTGTTCGGCTCACCCTGCGAGGCCAACGCCGATTCGGCAACCGCCACGCCGATTCCACCGTCGAGGGAGTAGCCGCCGCCGCCGCCAGGTGCGCCGACCTGTTCGGATGCACAGAAGGTAGCGTTCGTCTGCAAGCCGCCGAGTAAGGTCAGACCGTCCGGGAACCCCAACGGCCAGGGCCCCCCCTGGGGACCCGCCGCGATCGTGCCGACTTGTCCGACCCCAACGCCCGGGAAACCGACGATCGAACCACCCGGGTTGACGATGCCCTTGCCGTAGGGGCGGTCGTGGTCAGCGAGTGGGTTCGGATCCAGAAGATTCGTCGGAGAATTGTCAGGACGGTCGGCGCCCGCGCCACCGCTTCCGGCATTCGGACCACCCAGCCCACCGAGCTGCCCCTGAGGACTGTCGGAAAGCTGAGTCAGCTTGGCTTCGCCGGACACGTCGATGACGCCCGCGACTGTCGCTTTGCCGCGGACCAGAAGCCTCGCCGCGTTCGGCCCTTCGAAGCGCAGGGTTCCGCCGGATTCGATGTTGAGGGTCGCGAACTCGAAGTTGCCGTTGGTGACCAGCACCGGATTCGGTGTGCCACCTGGAGAGGCCTGGTAGTCGAAATTGTCTAGCAGATTGCCCGCAGCGAAGCTCTCGCCATCGACGCCGTCAAGCAAGTGCGCGGTGCCGTTGGGAATTTTCGGTCCGGACAGGGTGAGCCCCGCAATCGGGATCGGGGGAGCGCCTGGTGTTTGGGAGACCTTGTAGGCGTCGAACGTAAAAGACTGGCCCTGATCCCCGGCGAGGTCGTAAGTGATCTTGATCGTCGTGCCGTTCTCTACCACGTAGGTCGCCGCACTGACCAGCGGGTCTACGCTGAAGTTCAACTCGCGAACCATGTTGGTCAGGTTGAGCGCGGGGAACGCGCCCTCGAACTCGACGAATCCGCTGCCAAGAGCCGGAAGCGGGAGCGTGAAGCTATCAACGAACTCGAACCGCACGCCGTTGATATCGACAATGTGGTTTTCAAGCGGACCGCCAGAATCCCACGTGATGCGACCGACGCCAAACGTCGCACCGGTGTGCAGCGTCAGGACGTCACCGCTCGCGACGGTGAGATCACCGAGGCGACCGGATCCGCCGCCAAATCCAGGGGTCAATTGGCCCGGGGTGTTTTCGCCCCATGACGCCCCCGAGCGATCCTGGTCGCAGTTCGCGAGGTCCGTGAATTGTTCGCCACCCGTCGGGATCGTCACCGATTGGAACTGCACCAATTCCGGGGTAAATATCACCGGGCCCGGGTTCCCAAGCGAGTTGCCCTTGAGGTCCTTGATCCCGCTCGGAAGGTTGACAATGATCTTGCGCAGGCTGACCAAGTTCACGCCGGCGCTCGGGAACGGCTGCGCAGGCGTGAAGACCACGGTGGTCTGCAGCGCCAACTGGTCCAAGAGGAACGAGAATGTGCCCTGCAGGGCCACCTGGTCGCTGGTGTTCGCAATGTTTCCGTCCGGATCGAGCTTGACCGTGATGGTCGGGGAGAGGCCAGAGCCCGGGAGCACCAGCGTCCCGATGTTCATCAGGTCGTTGAACACCATGGTCACCTTGGACGTCAGGAGTACATCCGTCGCACCGTTGGCAACCGTGTTTGGATTCGTCGCGGTCGCGACAAAGGTGGTCGCAAGCGGAGGGCCGACCACGGGGTCGTTGATCCCGAGCGACGTCTTGACCGTGCACTGGAGCCGGCCTGCGTTCTTGGTGCCGCCCGTCGACTCAATGAAGGGCGGAGAATCGCCTTGGTTCGTTCCCGGAATGACCAGGTCATACGAGGTATCGAACTTGAAGCCGAAGATGGGGTTGCCGTTGATGTCGAAGGCCAGGTCCGGGCGAAAAATCACCCGGCGAGAATCAAAGGGGTCCGCCACGAAGGAGCCGACCGGCACCGCGCCCGTCAACGAGTCGAAAATCTGGAACGTGGACTGGCTCACCGTGTTGAAGTCGACGTTCCTGGAGAACAGGACGCCGATCTCCTGATTCTGATAGACGTTGATCACGCCGCAGGTGACCTGACCTCCATTGGTACCGCTCGAATTGCAGTTGAGATCGCAGGCCTCGATGTACATCGCACCGCTGCCAGAACCACCACCTCCTCCTCCACTACACGAGGAGAGCGAGCCGCACACACCGAGGGCCAGCACCGATACAAACTTGGCCAGTCGATTCATTTCGTGATCACCTGGGGCGCTGGGTCGCGCACCTGCTGCAGAAAAATTGAGTGAAGAGGCCCCTTCCCAAGACGGCCCCACATCAACCGCAGAACTGCCGGGGGGCAGTTCCAACGGCTGCACCTCAGGTCGGCCGCGAACTGAGCCCGACAGGTCCGCGCGGGAGCTGTGGGCGGCAGTCGCCATGCCGAATCCGAGGTGTCAGGGTTGAGCACTATAGAAAGGAGGGTCGCGGAGTTGCCATAGTTTTGCGACTCCTGGCGAGTACGGGGCTCGGACGGAGGCGGATCCCTGGCTCGGCTAGGGTTGGAAACCGGTCCCGATCCCCACGCCGCAACCTTGGGATGGTCAAATTCCGTGCCCGAGGGGCCCCAACCGTTCTCTCCCCCTGCAACCGAGCGCCATGACCTCCCACGAAGCCTTTCACGTTGATCCCCATCCCCTCCGCCGGCACGACCCGCTCAACTTGCGAGCGACATCGCACACCTGGGTGAGCCCGGGACTCGTCGCGCTGGTCATGGCGGTTGGCCTGGTCGGCGCATGCGACAAGTCGGGGGCGGCGGCTCGCGGGAGCCCCAGCCCCACGGCCGACGCGATCTCAGCGCAGGCCGAACTCGACTCCCTGCGGAAAGCCTACGAGCCGATCTCGCCGACGGCGACGAGCGACAGGAAGACCGCTTGGCGCGACGCGAGGCGCGATCGCCTGGCGGCAGCTGAGCGCGGGCCCGCCAGTCTCGCGCCGCTGGCGCTCGAGACTTTCAAACGCGAGGTCAAGGCCGACGACGAGTGGCGTTCGGCGTTGCTCTCAGTGGCCGCGCACACGGACCGCGAACTCGCGCGACCATTGCTCGAATCGCTGACGGTCACGTACGACGGCAGCTCGACCTTGGGTGTTCGCACAGAAGCCATGCGCCTCTTGTGTCAGACCTCGCCGGCGTCCGCGACTGAACTCTTCCAGCCGATCCTGATCGACCCGCGCCCGAGGGTCACCTACCCGCCGAAGGAGCAGATTCTGCGCCAATGGATCGTCGCGGCACGTTCGATCCGCCAACCGATCGACGCAACTTTGGCGGCGATCGCGACCGATATCGCACAGCCCGCTGACGTGCGCTACGTCGCGGTCGACGAGCTGGGATCGGAACGGGAAAGTAGCAGCGGCCGCAAGGCGTTGGAAACCGTTCTGGTGGAATCGGGCTCCGATGGAATGCTGCGACGCAAGGCCGCGCAGGCCATGCGCAGCGCGTTACCGCGGGCCGAGATGTGCGCGATCCTGTTGCGGATATCTCAGCTTGAGTCGGATCCCGCGTTCATCGATTTCCTGGCCGACATGCTCGACAAGAACTGTCAGTGATCACTGACACGCACGCGCACGTCTTCTGGACGGACTACGACTCTGACCGGGCCCAGGTGCTCTCGCGCGCTAGAGCTGCCGGCGTCTCGCGCATGATCATCGTCGGCACCAATCCGGAAACCTCGCGCCAGGCCTTTGCGCTGTGCGAGTCCGAAATCGGCCTGTACCCTACGGCAGGAATCCACCCACACGACTCCGCGCAGCACGGAGCGGCGGCACGCGCGGAGATTGCAGGATTGTGCCGCAGGCCGGCCTGCGTGGCCGTCGGCGAAACCGGGCTGGATTGGTTCAAGCAATTCTCGCCGCGCGAGGCTCAGCTCGTGAATTTCCGCTGGCACCTCGAGCTTGCTCGCGAACTTGACTTGCCGATCGTCGTGCACTCGCGCGAAGCTCACGCGGACACCGTTGCGATGTTGAGCGAGTTCCGCGGCGTGCGCGGGGTCATGCACTGCTACACCATGGGCGAGCGCGAACTGGCTCCATATCTCGAGCTGGGGTTCTTCATCTCCTTCAGCGGTGTCGTCACCTACCCGAAAAACGTCGAGAACCGCGCCGCCGCGTTGGCTGTGCCCACCGATCGACTGCTGGTCGAGACCGATTGCCCCTTCCTTGCGCCCCAGGGCAGCCGCGGACAACGCAACGAACCTGCGCTGATTCGCACGGTGCTCGAACACATCGCGGGCGTGCGCGGTGTCGAAGTCGCGGACCTGGCGCGGACGACTTCGCGCAACGCGTCGGAGTTGTTCGGCTTGCCGCCTGCTGCATGAACGAAGCGAGGCGCCGCCGGAAGACCGGCGACGCCCCGCGGAGCAATCCTAAGCGAGCTTGGAATTTACTGGACCGGCGACCAGGTGAAGCCGTCGTTCGCGGCAACACCGTTGATGCCGAGCGGGCTGCCCATGTCGACCCCGACCGAGAACACAGCGTCGAACGCAGGACCTGCGAGGGTCGTGCTGTAGGCGGGCGTTTGACGGTTCAACATCTGCAGCAAGTCACCCTCTTGGTTGACAAAGAAGACGCGGTTGCCGGTCTGACTGGCCTGAATCGGCCAGGCGTAGCAGCACCACATGACTTCGCCGTTGTCCGAGTTCGGGAACGGAGCGCCGAGCTTGCCGCCCGTCGTCGGGTCTTCCGCGATACCTGCGGTGAGAACACCGACCGTCGCGGCCGGAAGATAGATCTGGTAGAGGTAGCCCGAGCGAGAGACTTGGCTCGTGGCGTTGACCGCACCGAAGGCGGACGACATCACGGACGGGGTCAATTCGTCGGTACCGACGACACCGGCGGCCGGGAGGCCGGCGGCGCTGATGCGCACCGGTTGCGCACCCGCGAGTTCGGCGAAGTAGCCGTACTCGCCTGCGCCGTCACCGTCTGAGTCGATGGCGCCGGAGGATTGAACCTGCGCCTGCGACGAGGAGAGTGAGCGGAGCGTGCTGATCGCGGCCGATTCGTTCGCCGACAGGCGAGCGCTCAGCAGCTTCGGGATCGCAACTGAGGCGATGATCGCGATGATCGCGACAACGATCATGAGTTCGATCAGGGTGAAACCTGCATTCTTACGGTTGGTCATCATCTTGGTGTAGTCCGTCTGCCTGCTTCGCACCTTGCGGCCTCAGCTTCAGGCAGTCCTTTACCTCACGCGGGAGGGTTTGCTTTTTGAATCGCGGGCGTCGGCTTCTACCCCGGCCCCCGCACGACAGATCGGGGCGGCCCACATGGACCGTCCCTCCCACCCCCCCTCCAGGTCGTCCCTGTCCGGCGGGCGGCGTTCGACGCGGCATGGATCGGCGAGCGGGCTGACCGACCTTGAGTGAACAGAGGTTTTTCCAAGATCTTTCTCAGGTGTTGCCCCGGATGGCCCCGCAGGCAGGCCGAAATTCTGTTCAGCTGCCCAAAGCTCTCCCGGAAACGAGCGAGGCCGGCCCCGCTGGGGCCGGCCTCGCCAGACATTCAGTTGGGCTCGCAGCCCCGCGGACCGCTCAGTTGCCGCCGAGCTTGCCGACGACGTCGAGGATCGGGAGGAACACGCTGAGCACGACACCACCGACGATCACGCCCATGAAGGAGATCAGCAGCGGTTCGATCAGGCTGGTCAAGGCCTTGATCGAAGCCTTGACCTGCGCGTCGTAGAACTCGGCGATCTTCTCCAGCAGCGCTTCCAGGCTGCCGGTCTTCTCGCCGATCGCGATCATGCGCACGACCATCGACGGGAAGACCTTGGTCTTGCCCAGCGGCTCTGAAAGCAGTTGTCCGTTTTTGACGCTCTCGCGCGAGGCGTCGACGGCGTTGGAGATGACCGAGTTGCCCGCGGTATTCGAGACGATCTCCAGTGTCGCCATGATCGGCACACCGGAGCGAATCAGCGTCGCGAAGGTGCGCGAGAAGCGCGCCAGCGCCACCTTGCGTGTCAGCGGGCCGAAGACCGGAAGCTTCAGGGCGAGCACGTCGAACCAATGCGCGCCCGTGCGCGTCTTCTTGAACATGATCAAACCGAAGATCGTGCCCGCGCCTGAAACGGCGATCAGGAGCCACTGAGCACGCATGAAATCGCTGGTGGCGAGCACGAACTGGGTGATCGCCGGCAGCTTGGCGCCCAGACCTTCGAAGACCTGCTTGAATGTCGGCACGACACCGATCATCAGGAATGCGGTGATGCCCAGCACGAGCGTCATCGAGATGACCGGGTAGGTCATGGCCGACTTGATCTCGCGCGTGAGCGCTTGGCTGGCTTCCTGATAGTCGGCCAGGCGCTCGAGGATGATGTCCATCTGACCCGAGGCCTCGCCGGCGCGCACCATCGAGACGTAGAGCGGGTTGAAGGCGCGCGGGCAAGTTTCCATCGCGCTCGAAAGATCGGCCCCGGCGCGCAGCTCGGCGCCGAGCTTTTGGCAGGTCATCCGCAGACCCTTGGTGTCGGCTTGTTCGCCGAGTACGTCAATGGCCTCGAGCAAGGCGAGCCCCGAAGCGACCATGGTCGCGAGCTGGCGCGTGAACAAGACCAGTTCGTTGCGGTCGATCGACGGACCGCGCTTGAAGAAGGCGTTCTTGCCTCCGCCAACTTTGAAGGACTTCGACGCCGCTGCCTTGCCCGAAACTGGTTCGACGTTGAGCACGACCAGGTTTTGCTTGCGCAATTCAGCCAAGGCCTGCGTCTTGTCGTCGGCCTGGATGGTGCCTTCGACGGACTGCCCGCCGGCCTTTTTCGCTGCGTATTTGAAGCTTGCCACGTGTGCGTGATCCCTGTTTGGTTACTTGTCGTCCAACGTCGTGCGCAGGACCTCCTCGAGGGATGTCTTGCCGCGCGCCACGTTGAGCAGGCCGACGCGCCGCAGGGAGAGCATTCCCAGGCGTATGGCCTCGGTCTTCAGTTCCATGGCTGATCGACGCTCAATGACCATGCGCTTGAGGCTGGCCTCCAGGTAGAGCGTCTCGAGGATGGCGAAGCGGCCCTTGTAGCCGTCCTTGCAACGCGCGCAGCCGCTCGAACCGGGCCCGTAGATCTCCAAAGTCTCGATTTCGGACTCGAGGAAGCCGACGGAAAGAAGTTCCTCGGTCGGCAGGCGGTCGAGTTTGACCCTGCACTGCGGGCACAGTTTCCGGGCCAGTCGCTGGGCACCGATGCACAACAGCGAGCTCGAAACCATGAATGGGTCGATGCCCATGTCGATGAGACGGGTGACCGTGGTCGCCGCATCGTTGGTGTGCAGCGTCGACAACACCAGGTGGCCTGTGAGCGCGGCCTTGACCGCGATGTCGGCGGTCTCGGTGTCGCGGATTTCTCCGACCAGCACGACGTCGGGGTCCTGGCGCAGGATCGAGCGCAGCGCGCCCGCGAAGGTCATGCCGCGCTTGGGATTGACCGGCACCTGGTTGATGCCGTCCATGCGGTATTCGACGGGGTCCTCGACGGTGATGACGTTGACGTCGGGCGTCGCGACTTCCTTGATGCAGGAATACAGCGTCGTCGACTTGCCCGAGCCTGTCGGACCGGTCAAGAGCAACATCCCGTAGGCAGCGTTCGAAGCGCGCTTGATGTCATCGAGCGCCTTCAACTCGTAGCCCAGTGTGTCGAGTTTGAGCGACATCGATCCGGTGTCGAGGATCCGCATGACCGCCTTCTCGCCGCCGACGACCGGCAGGATCGAGAGCCGGAAGTCGATCTTGCGGTTCTCGAAGCGAATCTGGAACTTGCCATCCTGCGGTGCGAATCGCTCGGCGATATCAAGCGAGGACATGATCTTCAGTCGCGAGAGCAAGGCCGGGCCGATCGAACTCGGCGGTCGCATTGCTTCGTACATCGCGCCGTCGACGCGGTAGCGCACGCGCATCGCGGTCTCGCCGGGCTCGATGTGGATGTCGCTGGCCTTTTCCTTGAGGCCGCGCAGGATGATCAAATTCATCAACTTGACCGCGGGCGCATCTTCGGAGGAAACCGCGGCAGCCTCGATGTTCTGCTGCTCTTGCTCGATGGCGACTTCCATCTCGATCGCGCCGACCTCGCCGAGCAGATCGTTGACTTGGCGCGAGCCGGTGTCGAAGAGCGTGTCGCTCGCAGCCTTGATCGCGGCGGGGTGCGACAGGACCGTGCGCACGTTGCAGCGCGTCATGCGCTTGATGTCGTCGAGCAGCAGCACGTCGAACGGATCGCAAACGACAATGGTGAGGATGTCGCCGTTTTTCGCCAACGGCAGGATGCCGTGTTCCAGGCATTGCTCCTGGGGGATCATGGCCAGCGCCTCGGCTGAGGGCCGCATGCGCGTCATGTCGACGGGTGCGACTCCCGCCGCGACTCCAAGCGTGGAAAGCAGCGCGCTCTCGGACAGGACGCCGCGGCCCAACAGGACCGCGACCGGCTGGCCGCCTTGCTCACGTGCTGACGCCCAGTCCTCGTCGCTGACCAGGCCGGCGTCGACCAGCAGGCGGCGAATCTTGCCTGAAACGCGAACCATGGGGCCTACGCCGCGCGCAGCAGGTTGCGCAGTTCCGTCGGATCAGAAGCACAACGATCGGCGTCGTCCATGCGCACCTTGCCGGCGCGCACGAGTTCCGCCAGCGCCGCGGCCATGGTCTTCATGCCCAAGCGCTGTCCGGTCTGGATCTGCGAGTAGATCTGGTGTGCCTTGTTTTCGCGGATGAGCGCGCGCACGGCCGGGTTGGCGATCAACATCTCGGCAGCCATGGCGCGGCCTCGGCCGGAAGCCATCGGCAACAGTTGCTGACTGATCACCGCTTCGAGCGTGAAGGCAAGTTGGGTCCTGACCTGCTGCTGCTGGTGCGCAGGGAACACGTCGACGATGCGGTTGATCGTCTGAACGCAATCGGACGTGTGCAACGTACCAAAGGTCAGGTGCCCGGTCTCGGCCAGCGTGATCGCGGCTTCGATGGTCTCGAAGTCGCGCATTTCCCCGATCAGGACGACATCCGGATCCTGGCGCAGGACGCTCTTCAGCGCCTTGCCGACGGATTGCGTATCGCCGCCGACTTCGCGCTGCGTGATCAGGCACTGCTTGTGCACGTGCGTGAATTCGACCGGATCCTCGATCGTCACGATGTGTCCCTGGTGGGACATGTTGATGTGATTGATCATCGCCGCCAGCGAGGTCGATTTGCCCGAGCCGGTCGATCCGGTGACCAATACGAGTCCGGAGCGCAAGGAACAGATGCGCTCGCAGATCGCGCGCGGAAGGCCGAGTTGTTCGAAAGTGGCGATTTTCGTGGGAATCAAGCGCATCACCGACGCGATCGCGCCTTGTTGGTGAAAGACGTTGGCCCGGAAGCGGCCCTGGTCGGACAGACCGAACGAACAGTCGAGTTCGAGGTCGCGATCGAGTTTCGCGATCTGGTCGGAGGTGAGCACGCTGGTGGCGAGCCGGCGCGTGTCGTCAGGCGACAGCGGCGGACAGTCCACGGGCAGCAGCACGCCGTCCACTCGAATGCGCGGCGGAGAGGCGACCGAAATGTGCAGGTCGGAGCCGCCCTGGCGGATAAGCAACGCCAAGAGTTCTTCCATCGTGATCATGGGCCGGGCTCATCGACATGTCACGTGGGGGGACTGGAGCCTGGCACCTCTCCGACCTGTTGCCGCCGTCTCTTGCAGAGCGCCGTTGCCGGTAGACCTCGACGTGGCCGAGCCTCTCGGAGCGCCGTTGGGTCGGACGCAACAGGTTGGAGAGGTGCCTGGCCGTACTGGCGGCGACGACGCGTTCTTGGGGGCACGCGAGGGCTGTCGATTGCCCACGAGTTGCCACGCGACCCCCTCACCGTGAAATCATTTCCGTACGGTGCCCAGTACGGTGCCAAGCACCTCTCCGGCCTGTTGCGTCAAACCCAACAGCGCTCTGAAAGGCCCGGCCCCGTCGAGCTCTACCAGCAACGGCGCTGTGAACTCAACGGCTGCAACAGGACGGAGATGTGCCTGGCACCCAGCACCGGCAGCAACAGGACGCAGAGGTGCCAGGCACCACCCCTACTCTTCGTCGTGCTTCCTGGCGAATTGCACGAGAATCTTCGCCTGCTCCTGCGCGGGCACCGGCGAGTAATCATGCAGGCTCATCAGATACGAGCCCTCGCCGGCCGTTTGGGACTTCAAATCGCGCTGATAGGTCTGCACCGCGCTCAACGGCGCATGCGCCTTGATCACAGTCAGCGCCCCGTCGGCTTCGTTCCACTGGTCGATCACCTGACCGCGGCGGTGACTGGTCAGGTCGGAGAAAACCGTGCCGGCGTGTTCGGTCGGGATCGTGATCACGAGTTCCATCACCGGTTCGAGCAGAACCGGCCCGGCCTTCTTGAACGCGTCCATGAAAGCGCGCGCACCGGCAATCTTGAAGCTGGCTTCATCGGAGTCGACGTCGTGGTACTTGCCGTCGTGGACTTCAAAGTCCAGATCGACGACTTCGCTGTCCGTCAGGACGCCCTTGGTGGCGAGCTCGCGCATGCCCTTCTCAACCGCGGGGATGAGGTTGCGCGGAATCGATCCGCCGACGACGCCGTCGGTGAAGCGCAAGCCTT
>JAYUOR010000192.1:0-1900 GCA_043760765.1 Planctomycetota bacterium
AGTTGTTCTTCGGCGAGCTTGCGGTGCGTCACGTCCGACTGCGAACCGGCCATGCGCGTCGCGCGGCCGTTCTCGTCGCGCACCGCAAGCCCGCGGCACAAGACCCAGCGCCAGCTGCCGTTCTTGTGCAGCATCCGGTACTCGCTTTCGAAGTGCACGCTCGTGCCGTCGAGGTGCGCCGCTACGGCGGAGCGCACGCGCTCGAGATCCTCGGGATGCACGCGTTCGAACCACTCGCTTGGCAGCGAGGGAACCTCTTGCTCCTCGAAGCCCAGCATCGTCTTCCAGCGCGGCGAGTAGTACATCTTGTCGCTGGAGAGATCCCAGTCCCACAGTCCGTCGTTGGCCGCGCGGGCCGCGAGCGCGTAGCGCTCCTCGCTGATGCGCAGCGCCATTTCCGCCTGCGCGTGGCTGGTCACGTTGCGCAGCGCCGCGAGCATCACACCCTCGCCGTTCCAGACGGTATCGACGGCGTAGAGTTCGACGACAGTGCGCTCGCCCTCGCGGAAAATCTCCAGCACGGTCGTATCCGGGCCGCTCGTCGGCACGCCGATCCACTGGCCGAGGAGTTGTTCGGCGTTGCGGCCGAACAGGCGTTGAGCCGCCGGGTTGGAATGGCGCACGCGGCCATCGACGCCGATCATCAGCACGCCGTCGCTGTCGCGATGGATCCAACGGTGGAATCGATCCTCGGGCTCGCGTCCTTCGGCGGGGGAGGCCGGGCCCTCGAGGTTCTCCAGCAGCGCCGAAGAGACGATTTGTGCGTCGGAAAAATCGCCGAGGATGCGCCATTGGTGCGTGCTCGAACTGAGCACGAGCAGCGGAGTCGCCAGGATCCCGACCGCGCGCGCTTGCGCGGCGTGTTTCTGCACGTCGACGACTTCGAAGCTCGAGAAGCGTGCGCTCGCGCAAGTCAACAGGCCAACCTGCTCGGTGGCGCGCAGAGCGGCCGTGGTCGTCGCCCCAGAAATGAACAGCCGCAGCGCGATCTGGCTGTCTTGGGAAGGAAAAGGTTCAGACAAGGTTTGCGCTCGAGCGTGGACTCGCAAGCAGTGTCTAGCAGTCGCCCGCGGAGCTTGCAATGGTGCAGTGCGTCCGCCGATGCGTGCTCGACTCAACTCGGGTAGAGCCGTGCAACGCAGGGCCAGTTGGTCTCGGAGCGCTCCGTCAGCCAGAGCACTTCGCCGCACTCCAGGTCGCGAACGTCGCTCGCCCCCAGGCCGCGGGCCAGCAGTGACAACCAGGGTTGATGGCCCACCAGGACCACGCGCGACGTGCGCGCGGCGTCTGTTGCTTCGGCGATCATTTCCTGCGCCGCGGGCGTGTCCAATTCATTGCACAGTCCTGCGCGAATCTGGGGCACGATTCCAAAGCGCGCGCCGACTAGCTTCGCCGTTTCGCGAGCCCGCTTCCAAGGCGAAGTCCACAGCTGGTCGCAGGCGAAACCCATGGACTCGAGGCGCGCGAGCTGCAGCTCGAAAGAGGCGCGCCCTTGCGCGGAAAGCGCGCGCTCGCTGTCGGGTTCCAGGGGCCCGGCGGGCAGCGCCCTGGCATGGCGGATCAGGGCCAGGAAAGCGGTCTTGGGCGCGCGCGGGCTAGGGTTCATCAAGGGCAGGTGAAGCCAGGGTCGAAAGTCTCCCGGAGCGTAGTGGGTCTCCTGTCCGGAGCGGTTACCAGAGTATCCTTGCCCCCATGGCCGAAGCCCGAGAAACTCCCGCGAAGCAGGTCGATCTGCAGGATCCAGCGCTGTATCTGAACCGCGAGCTCTCCTGGCTCGAGTTCAATGCGCGTGTTCTGGAACAGGCCCGCGACATGAGCGTGCCGCTGCTCGAGCGGCTGCGCTTCCTGGCCATCTCCTCGAACAATCTCGACGAGTTCTACGAGATCCGCGTCGCGGGTC
>JAYUOR010000193.1:0-1897 GCA_043760765.1 Planctomycetota bacterium
ACGCGCGGGCGCCCCGCCGGTTCATGGCCCCCCCACGGCGCGGCCTCCGGCCGGGATAGACTGGCTGTGTGTCGAAGACCCGTGTCTTTCTCAAGCGAGCCGTGCTCGCCCTGACCTCGCTGGTCGTGCTCGACGTGGTTTCGAGCCTGACCTGGCTGCGCGAAGGCCGCGTCGGCAAGCGGCCGCTGCCGCCCTTTGGGGTCCAACTCGACGCGCCGCAGCTCGCGGTGCTTGCGCGCCTGGAGGCCGGCGAAGTCAACCCCAACACGGTCATCGGCTGGGATCGCGAACTAGGTTGGTGCGTCCGTCCGCTCGCGGAACATCCCCGTGAGAAAATCCACATCAATGCGCGCGGTCTGCGCGCCCTGCGCGACTACGACGAACGGCCTGCGCCGGGAAAGCTGCGGCTAGCCTGTTTCGGCGATTCGTTCACCTTTGGCGACGAGGTCGACGACGAGCTCACTTACGAGGCCTTCATCGAACGTATCGCGCCCTCGGTCGAAGCCCTGAATTTTGGCGTCTCGGCGTATGGCACGGATCAAGCGCTCATGCGCATGCAGCGCGAAGGCGTCGCCGGCGCGCGTGTGGCCGTCATTGGATTGTTGCTCGAAAATATCGGCCGCAATGTGAATCGATATCGGCCACTGTGGACAGCGCGGACACTTTCGCCGCTGGCCAAGCCGCGCTTCGTGTTGGAGGAGGGCGGCCTGAAGTTGATCGCGCAGCCCTACGCAACAGGCCGTGAATTCGCGCTGGCCGTGCGTTCGGGCGATGTGCGGGGCGATCTGTCGGAGCACGAGTACTGGCGCGACCGACCGGCCGTGTGGACGGGCAGATACAGTTCGCTGGGCAGGCTCGCCGCGGGCTGGTTCGCCTATCGTGAGCGCGATCCCACGCGACTGTGGTTGGACAAAGACGGCGAGCCGCGCCGCGTGACCATGGCGTTGATCGAAGCGTTCCGCGCACAGGCTCGCGCGGCGGGCGCGAAGGAAGTGCTCGTGCTGATCCTGCCGATGCGCGAGGAACTCGACCTGTACCGAAAGAGCGGACAGGAATATTGGAGCGAGGCTCTGGCCGATTTCGCATCGCGCGGCATTGAATGCCTCGACCTCGCGCCGGCGCTCGCAGCCGAAGACGCGCGCTGCGAAAAGGATCCGACGCATCCAGTGTTGTACGTCGCCGCGCACCTTTCGAGCTTTGGCAATCAGGTCATCGCGCTCGAGATCGAGAAATGGCTGATCGCGAACCATCTGCTCCTGCCGCGCGCGGGGGCGCGCTGACTGCCTGAGTCGAAGCAGGCTCGATTCTTTGGGCGATCCCCACGCGCTGGAACAGAGCGGCCCGCCGAAAGCTCAGAGCTTCGGCGGGCCGCAGAATCGTTGCGCGAAGACGAGTCGTCTGACCCGTCTTCGTATCTACTGCCTCAGGAACCGATCAGGAACTCCAGGGCATCCGAAAGCGTCGCATTGTTCGGAGCCGGGAAGCCTTGGTCGCGGCCCCAGGCTTGCACGTTCACGACCGTTCCCGGCGTGACCAGGTACGGAGCCGGAGTTCCACCGAGTGCGCCGACGGCGAACGCGTTGAAGTCAAGCGAGTAGACACCCGAGCAATCGTTCGGCGGAGGATTGCCGCCCGAATTGATCGGAACCGAACGCTTGAGCGGGACGTTGACGCAGCGCAGTCCGCCGACGAAGGGCACCGCGGCCTGACCCTGGTTGGAGTACAGGTAGAGACCGGGCTTGTTGTTGATCACGTTGCTGGCCGTGACCGTGAAACCGGAGCCCGACGTGGCGCTCGAAACTCCGCTCGCCGCGATCGTCGGCGTGCAACCGAGCGAGTTGACCTTGGCGACACAGTAGGTGACCGGGCACGGGCCGGCGGGCGTGAACCCGAAAGC
>JAYUOR010000194.1:0-13054 GCA_043760765.1 Planctomycetota bacterium
ATTCGGATCGCAGCACGGTCCACCGAGGCTCATGCTGATGACCCTCGCTCCGCCGTTGGCGGCGAACGTGATACCCGCGGCCACGGCCGAGTACGAGCCGGAGCCACCCGAGTTGAGCACCTTGACCGGCATGATCAAACAATCCGGTGCCACGCCCGCGATCGCCAAGCCGTTGTTCGAACGCGCACCGACGATCCCCGCGCAGCAAGTGCCGTGGCCGTGGTCGTCCTGCGGATTGTTGTTGTTGGAGACGAAGTTGTAACCGGGAACCAGGGCGCTCGAAATCTCCGGATGGGTCAGGTCGCAACCCGTATCGACGATCGCCACGATCACCGAAGGATTGCTCTTGGCGAAGTCCCAGGCGAACTCGGTGTCCATGTCCGCGTCATTGGCATTGCGGTGATCCCATTGATTGGGAAACAGCGGATCGTTGGGTGTCTCGGTCGTGTGCACGATGCCGTCGAGTTGCACCGAGGCGATGCTCCCGCAAGCCGACAGCGCCCGCTCGGCCGCGTCGAGATCGGAATTTTCCGCCAGGTCGATCACGTATTGGCGGTGCATGCCCAGCGAGTGGAACAGCGCGTCGTTGCGCGGCGCGAGGCCGCCCGAGCGGAACACACGGTACATCGCGCGCGCGCGCACTTTCGATAGCGCGAGTCGCAGCACGGGGTCGCCAGAGAACGCGGTCTGGAGATCGATTTCCTCCGGCAGTTCCGCCAGCGCTGCGCCGAACTCGACCACGACGCGGTCAGGCCTGTAGACGTGCGGCTCATTCGTTTGTGCAACCGCGTTCGAGCACAGTGCGACGAACGGCAGGGCCAGGCCAAGCACGCGGCAGTGGGGTGTCGATCGCTTCAGTCGCGGTTGCTTCGTAGCCATGGAGTTCCTGCGTGGTGTGGGAGTTCAAGAAAACCGGGTCGAGCGCAAAGGCGCCGGCCCGGGCGGGGGAGAACTTAGCTTACGCGGATTCCGTGGCAGCAGAAGATGGCCGAGGGTTTTCGCCGCATTTGGCCGAGGTTCTGCGGATACTCTGGCGTCTGTGCAAGTCTCACCTGTGACTCTGGCGGGCCGCGCCGTGCGCGTCGAACCGCTCGCGCTCGCGCATGCGGCCGATATCGCTGCTGTCATCGACTTTGAATCGATGCGCTACCTGCTCGACCGGCCGCTGACGCGCGAACTTGGGGCTGTGGAGCAGTACATCGCGCGTCAACTCGAAGACTCGAGTCGAGTCGCGTTCGCGATCGTCGACATCGCCGGTTCTCTTGTCGTCGGCAGCACGTCCTACATGGACATCCGTCCGCGCCATCGCGGCCTCGAGATCGGACACACTTGGCTGTCGCCCTCGGTCCAGGGCACGCACGTGAATCCAGAGACGAAGTTCTTGTTGCTGAGGCACGCCTTTGAAGAGCTCGGCTGCGTGCGCGTGCAATTGAAGACCGATCGGCGAAACGCGCAGAGTCAGGGGGCGATGCTCAAACTCGGTTGCACGCGCGAAGGCGTGCTCCGGCGGCACGTGATCTTGCCCGACGGATTCGTTCGCGACACGGTCATGTTCAGCATCGTCGACGGCGAGTGGCCAAACGTTCGCGACAAGCTCGTGCAACGCCTCGGTTATACGCCCTGAGCGCGAGCCCGGCCGCGCAGCGCCAGGCCGGTGAACCCGGCCAGCAGCAGCAGTGAAAGGCCGGAAATCCAAGCGCCGATTCGCACCGAAGTAGACTCGAATTCAAGCTCGACGACGTGCTTGCCCGCGGGCAGCGGCACGCCGAGGAAAGCGTAGTTCGCCTTCGCGAGCTCGACGGGTTGGCCATCGACGCGCGCCTTCCAGCCTGGATACCAGCTGATTGCCGCGACCATCCACGCCTCGCGCGGCACATCGACTTCGAGCGCTATTCGCCGCGCGGTCTCTTCGATCACTCGTGGCGAAGGATTGAATTCGAGCTTGCCCAGGTCGCGCAGGTTGTCGGCAGCGACGCCCTCGAGGATCGCGACGAGATTGGGATCGTGGTCGCGCGAAAGGGTCATGCCGAGCGCGCTTTCCGCGTCGGGAGCCAAGCGCGCCTGACGCGCGATCCAGAATCGGCCGAGCCCGGGCTTGAAGCGATAGAGCGTGAAGGGATCGAAGGTCGCCAGCGGCTCGAGATCGCGCCGCAGGTTCGCGCCCCAGTCCATGCACAAGCGCGCCTCCAGCTTCTCGCCGCCCACTTGCAGGCTGCGCGCATCCGGCGCTTCATCAGGAACGGTCCAGACAAGGAAGCCCTGTTTCCAATCGCCGCTCTTGGCGCGCAACCGCAGGCGATAGCTGCGCCCCGCAGAACTGGGCTGTGGCAGGAAGCGGAGCTGGATCCAGCCCGTGGGCGCGACAAATCGCAGATCGTGGGCGAACAGCGAGGGGGTGATCTTGGGCAGACCGGCGCGCAGGCTGTGCGTGTCGAGCCGGCGCACTGCGATCCGCTCGCCACTCAGCGCATCCTCGAGCGACAATTCGACGAACGCAGGGATCGGATCCTCTTCGGCGCCGAGCGCCACGGCGACGCAATCGAGCCCGTCGCTCTCGACCTGAAAAGTCTGTTCGATATCGGCTGCGGGCCGGCATTCGAGCGCCACGGGCAGCGGCAACGCCTGTCCTGGCTCGATGGCGATGCCGGGATTCAGTCGCGGCCAGTTGTCGCGCGCCAAGAGGTAGCGCACGCCCAAGGTCTTGAGCGCGTGGTCCGTGGTCCACAGCGTCCGGCGCCAGTTGTCCTCGCTCTTGAAGAACATCCGGTAGAGCCGGTCGTAGTCGCCGACCCACAGTGCGTCGTAGACCGCGATCGAGGCGATCTGATACGGCATGTTCGTGTGCGGCGGAAGCGTGTCTTCGCCGATCACCTGCAGGCGCTCTTTCCCGATCGTCGCCGCGAGCGTTTCGATCGCCGGGGTGCGCGGGAAGACGTGTTCGTCGCGCGAAAGCGAATTGAATCCGCGCAACAGCCAGCCGGATTGTGCGAAGAGCAGGCCCATGATCGCAGTCGTGAGCAGCGCGCGCAGCCAGCGCGCGCGGACGACGGCCAAACAGGCGAAGCACACGGCTCCGGCCGCGAAGGTCCTGGTCATGAAGGCCAGGTGCAGCGGAACCCGGTACTTTTGACCGGCAGGCGGCGCGCCCTGGAACGAAACCTCGACCAGTCGATCCGCTCCGCGCCAGGCAAGCCAAAGCGCCGCCGTCGCAAAGGCGCACGTTCCAATGAGTACGGCCCAACGCCGCGCGGTCGGCGCTGGTCGAAGCTCGTCGATCGCGACGGCAGCGAGCACCGCCAGCCCCATCAAGGGGACGAACTGACTGCGGTTGATCGGCGCGTGCGTCACGGCCGTGAAAGCGATCATCACAGGCCGCATCCAGTCGAAGTCGAAGGCGCACAGCACCCACACAAGGCTCAGCCACACGAAGAATCGCACCGTGCGGCGTCGGAAGAACAAACCGCTCGCGGCGATTGCGAACAACACGGCCAGCGGGCCGAAATAAGCCGTGTTCGCCGCCTCGTAGTTCGGGTAGGGCAGGTCGGGCCTCGGGCGATAGAACTGCGCTGGGTTGCCGAGCAGGTCGGGGAAGAACTGCAGCGGCCAGTTGGCCTGCCGCAGTCCGTCGAAGCCATTCGCACGCGTCTCGATCAGCGTGGAGCGCGCCGCGTATTCGAAGAAGGGCAGCACCTGGACCGCTGCGATCGCGAGGCCCAGCACGCTGAACAGGCCCAGCCCGACCAGGCTTCGCACGCAAGCGGCACGCGCTTTCGGTTTCGCACGCGCCACGCCCAGCGCGCGCGCCACGGCGTAGAGCGCACTGACGCCGATCGCGAAGGCCGCCGTCTCCGGAGCTCCCGCGACCAGCATCACGGCCACGCTCAACGCAAAACCAGAGGCCCACGGCAGGCAACTTCGAAAGCGTGTCGCGGGATCGGCTTCGACGGCCTGCCAGGCGCGCTCGATGACCCACAGGGCGGCCGGAAAGCCGACGACGACCGCGGAGTGCGGATAACCGAGCAGCAACACATTGTGCCCGCCGAACTCGAAGATCGTTCCACCGGCGCAGGCCGCGGCGAAACCGATGCCCAGCGCGCGCAGGAAAAGAAACGTGAAGCAGCCGATGGCGGCGAGCTTGAAAAAGGCCGTGATGAGCAGCGCCCACTTCAGCGGCGCGAAGTAGAACGGCAGGCTAAATGGCGAGAAGACCGCGGACTGGTAATTCGCGAGGTGCGGCACGCCCGCGCCGTTCCACGGATTCCAGGTGGGCAGGCGGCCTTCGCGCAGTTCGTTCCAGTCGAACTCCAACCAGGGCAGCATCTCGACCACCGGGTCCGAAAGTGCCTGGTTGCCCGGCCGGACCGGCCCGGCGATCGTCGTCAGTGCGTACGCCTGCGAGAGATCCGCGGACGTGTACGACGCTTCATGGAAGCGCGCGATCGCCGGCCACAGGAAGGCCAGCGTCGCAAGCGTGAAGAAGCACAGCGCGAGCGCGGACTCCTTCCACTTGCTTCGTAGCACGACCGACATCGGGTCCAGTCGTATCATCACGATCGCCTACGGCGCCAGCCCGCAGGCCAGCGCCAAAGCCATCGATGACTGCGCAGTTTCAAGCGCCAGGCTCAACCGACGCCGAAGCAAATCCTCAGGGGAAGATTCGCAGGAGCGCCTCAACGCTCAGCACGGTTCCGACGACATTGAAAACTCGGCATCTGTATTTGTCGCCGTCATTGAGAGTCGTCGTGGGGGGCGTTGTGTAATGCGGCGAGTCCGGCCCGCCGGCGATCACCACGTTGTTCCTGCGCCACTGGTAATGGAGGTCGGTGCCGGTTGCGACCACGTCGAAACTCGCCTGCTGGCCCACACCGTGGAGCTCTACCTCCTGGGGCTGGCTGGTGATGACGGGCGGGTCCTGCACAAGGATGTAGTCGGTCTTCAACTCAATTACGGTCGACTGGTCCGGCCGTCTTCCCGTCAGCGTTACCGAGTACAAACCGGGGCTGGCATAGGCGCCGGAGACCGGCGTGTTCTGCACGGTTTGGAATGCGGTCTGACCGTCGCCGAACTCCCAGGTCCAATCCACGAAGGGACCGTTCGAGAGGTTGGTGAAGAGCAACACCTCATTCGTTTCCGCGCGCCGGGTGCTCACGGAGAAATCGACGGTTCCGCGCAGCGTCACGCTGATGTAGCCAACCTTCTGAAGTTCATTCGACACGCCGGGTGCGGTCGCCCGCAGCGTGACGTCGTAGAGCCCGGCCTGTGCGTAGGTGTGCACGGGATTCTGCAACGACGAGGCAAATCCGTCACCAAAGTTCCAAACCCACGAGGTCGCACCGCCGCCGCCCGGCCCCGTGCTCACGGTCTGGTCCGTGAATTGGACTGGAGTAAAGGGATCCACGGCGACATTGTCCGCGGAGAATTGCACGTCCAGCGCGGGAGCGACGGGCTCGAAGCGCAGGTGGTCGAAGTAGCCGTGCGAGGGGTTCGAACTGTCGCCCTCGTTGGCGACCTGCATCGTCACGGTCAAGAGTGTCTTCTCGGTGGCATTGAAGATCTGCTCGAGGTCCGCGGTCACGACTTCGTTCGGCGTCGCGATCTGACCGTTGTGAATGCCAGAGGTCCCCTCGACTGCGCTGAAGGTATCTCGCCGGTGGATGGTCACCGCGTTTGTGCCATCCGTGATGTCGATGGAGAGCCAGTCGTTGCGCGCGGCCTGATTCGGGCCTTCGGCATTGATGAAGACGGTGTCAAGCTGAAGCACCGGCCGTCCTGGGGGGAAGGTGAAGTCTTGCCGGATTCCGGCTGCGCTGTTCGTCGGGCCGCCGTCGCCTCCGTGAAGCGGCGACGGAATACCCGTCGAGTCCGCACCCAGCTCGCACCACAACTGGCCGTCGGTGGGCATTCCGATGTCGCCGCCGCCCGTGATCGAGTAGATCGTGTGCCCGAAGTTGTTGATGGGTCCGAAGAACGCGAGCCACGGCAGATCCGGTGTTTCGCCGATCTCCTGGTTCTCGAAGCTCGCATCTCCCAGCGGCAGGATCACCGAGATCAATCCGTCGCGCGTCTTCACGCTCGTGTTGAAGGGGCCGGTTGCCGTCAGCGTAACGTTGTAGAGGCCAGTATGGTCGTACGGGTGAACCGGATTCTCCTCCGTTGAACCCGCCGTTCCATCACCGAAGTCCCACAGATAGGTCAGGGTCGTGCCCTTAGGGCTCGTCGACGCGTTGCTGAACGTGACATCGGACAACACGGGAACTTGGAGCGGCGTCGCTGTGAAGTCCGCAGCTACGGGCTCTACTACATTGATAAAGCCAACGCGGTTGTCGACACTTGGCCCGCCGGGGCCGGTCACCGTCAGTCTGACATCGTAGCTGCCGATACCGTCGTACTGGTGCTCCCCGGGATCCCTCTCCGTCGAAGTAGATTTGTCTCCAAAGTCCCAGAGATACGTCGTGGCCGCGTCTGTGTGGGTCGATGCGTTGGTGAATGTCACCACGAGGGGCGCAATGCCGAGGGTCGGAGTTCCCGTGAAATTCGCGGCCACCGGCAAGATGGAGTCTTCACTTTCGACATCGCGGCGGCAGCCTTCCAGCAGGACCGCTGCCGGCAGAATTGTCAGCAGGAGTGAAGCGACGAGAGCGAGCGGACCTCGAGAACACATTTTGGACATGGGGCGAAGCATTGTTATGGAGAATCGAGCAGTAGGATGCGGCGCTGCTGGTCACAGTGCTCGCTGGGGATGGAGTACCGCGCCATCCTTGACTGACGCGGCTTGAGGCTTGACGGAATCACTAGCGCTAGAGTTCCAGGGCCTGCAGACCGACGCGAGCGTATCCGCCACGGCGTCGCGACTGATGCCCTTCGGATTGTTGCTCGACGCGCGCCTGGCCAGATCGTTGAGCGAGACGATCCCGACAAGGCGTCCAAGCGCATCGACGACCGGCACGCGGCGCACGCGCAGTTCGCGCATCGCTGCACTCGCCATGCCGGCATCCTCTTCGGCGCGAATCGACTTCACCTGGTGCGACATGACATCGCCGACACGAATCGCATTCAGCGGCAGTCCGCGCGTGTAGGCCGCCATGCAGGCATCGCGGTCGGTGATCATCCCGACGACGTATTCGTCGGCTTCGACAACGGGAACGACCCCGCAGTCGTTCTCCCACATGATTTGCGCCGCACGCGCGAGGTCGTCGTTCGTGGAACAGGTCTTGACCTCACCACTCATCACATCCTTGACCTTCATCTTTCGAGCTCCAGCTGGGGTCGGGTGGATCGGACGGCCGCCGTGGCCGCAGGGGCCCTAGGGTACCACTAGGCCCCCGATTGTGGGGTGCTTCCCGGCTCCGCAGGGCCATCGCGCGGTCAGGGGAGTCAACGGCTTCGTCTCCCGGTGCGGCCGGCCGACTCTAGCGCCAAGCCCGACCGTCCCGTTCCAGCAAGACGTCCGCATCGCGGGGGCCCCAGCTGCCGGCGGGATAGTTCGGGAAACCGCGCGGCGGAAGCGCCTGCCACACATCGAGCACCGGAGCCACGACGCTCCAGCCCGCTTCGACCATGTCAGCGCGCTGGAACAGAGTCTGGTCGCCGAGCATCGCGTCGTACGTCAGGCGTTCGTAGCCCGTGGCCGGCATGCTGCCGAAGTGCTTCGAGTAGTCGAAGTCCATGTCGACGCCGCCGACCTTCAAGGTCGCGCCGGGAATCTTCGCGCCGAAGGAAAGCGAGATGCCTTCCTTGGGTTGCACGCTGATCACCAACTGGTTGGGCGCGAGTTCCTCGATGTTGGTGTTGCGGAAGAGCACCAGCGGCGGTCTGCGGAACTTGATCGTGATCTCAGTCGTGCGCGCGGCGAGCGCCTTGCCGACGCGCAGGTAGAACGGCACCCCGTTCCAGCGCCAGCTGTCGATGCCGAGCTTCATCGCCACGTACGTTTCGGTATGCGAGACCGGATCGACGCCCGGCTCGCTGCGGTAGTGCGACAGCTGGCGGCCGCCAACGCCGCCGGCACCGTATTGTCCGCGCACCGTGTTCGAGAGCACGTCCTCGGGCGCCATCGGATGGATCGCGCGTAGCACCTTGGATTGCTCGTCGCGCACCGCGTCGGCTTCGAAGGAAATCGGCGGCTCCATCCCGACCAGTGAAATCAGCTGGAAGATGTGGTTGGGCACCATGTCGCGCAGGCAGCCCGCGCCATCGTAGTAGCCGCCGCGTTTCTCGACACCGAGCGTTTCCGCGACCGTGATCTGCACATGATCGACGTAACGGCGATTCCAGATCGGCTCGAAGATTCCGTTGGCGAAGCGGAAGACGAGAATGTTCTGTACGGTCTCTTTGCCGAGGTAGTGATCGATGCGGTAGATCTGCTTCTCGCTCAGCACACTTTGCAGAGCGAGGTTGAGCGACTTGGCCGACGCCAGATCGCGGCCGAAGGGCTTTTCGACGATCACGCGCCGCCACTTGCCGTCCGCCTCGCCGGTCAGACCTGCGTCGCGCAGCGACTTGGTGATCGGCGCGAAGAAATCCGGCGCCGTCGCCAGATAGAAGAGCAGGTTGCCCTTGGTGTGATGCTTGGCTTCGATCGTGGCCAGCTCGGCGGCCATGCGCTGGAACGTGCTCGCATCCGAAAACCCACCGGACATGTAGTAGATGCGGCTCTCGAGCCAGGCCCACAGCTTGGGATCGAAAGTGCCCGGCACGAAGCCTGCGATCTCAGCCGCGATCTGCTTGCGGAACGCGGCGTGGTCAAGCTCCGCCCGCGCAATGCCGAGCATCGCGAAGTCGTCGGGCAAGAGCTTTTCCCGTGCCAGGTTGTAGAGCGCGGGAATCAGCTTGCGCTTCGTCAAGTCGCCCGCCGCGCCGAAGATGACCATCGTGCAGGGCGGAGCGACGGTGCCGGTCTGAGTGTTGCCAGTGTCGAGTTTTTGCATGGGGCGCGTCGTCTGGATTCGTCGGGTGCTCTTGGATGGACCTGTGGAGTCGCTGTCAGCCGCCGCTGGGACGTTCGACGTGCCCGCCGAACTTCTTGCGCATCGCCGAGAGCACCTTCTCCGCGAAAGTGTGTGCTTGGCGCGAGCGGAAGCGCGTGTAGAGCGAACTGGTCAAGACCTCCGCCGGCACGCCCTCTTCGACAGCGGCCTGGACCGTCCAGCGGCCTTCGCCGGAGTCCTGCACGAAGCCTGAGTACTCTTCAAGTGTCGGACTCTCGACCAGCGCCATGGCGGTCAGGTCGAGCAGCCACGATCCGACGACGCTTCCGCGGCGCCAGACCTCGGTAATTTCGCCAAGATCGAAGTCGTAGCGCATGTCCGCGGCGAGGCTTTCGCTCTTCGCGCCGCGCAGGATGTCCAGGCCCTCGGCGTAGGCTTGCATCAGGCCGTACTCGATGCCGTTGTGGATCATCTTCGTGAAGTGACCCGCGCCGACCGGACCGCAGTGCAGGAATCCTTCTTCCGCGGTACCGGTTTTTTTCTCGCGGCCCGGCGTGCGCTCGACGTCGCCACGGCCCGGCGCCAGCGTGCGCAAGATCGGCGTCACGGTGTCGACTGCCGACTTGTCGCCGCCGATCATGAGGCAGTAACCGCGCTCGATACCCCACACGCCGCCGGAGGTGCCGACGTCGACGTAGTGGATGCCCTTCGCCGCAAGCGCCTTCGCGCGGCGCACGTCGTCTTTGTAGTAGCTGTTGCCGCCGTCGATGATGATGTCGCCCTTCGAGAGCAACGCGGCCACATCGGTCACGGACTTGTCGGTGATCTCGCCGGCCGGAACCATCAACCACACGATGCGTGGCGCGGGGAGTTTCTTGACCATCTCGGCCAGTGTGTAGGCCCCCTCGGCGCCGTCCTTCGCCAGTGCATCGACGCTCGCCTTGCCGACGTCGTAGGCGACGATCTGGTGACCATTCTTCATCAGGCGGCGAGCCATGTTGCCGCCCATGCGGCCCAGACCAATCATCGCGAGCTTCATCTGCTTGTCCTTTCCGACAATCACTTTGGGGAGGTTTTGAGTTCCTGAGGATTCGCGTTCAGCGAATCGCTTTCTGTGTTGCGGCGCACAGGCCGCCGAGGCCCTTCTTCACGTTCGGGCCGATGTGCACGCGCAGCGCGCGGCGTCCGCGCTCGGCAAGCACGGTGAAATCTCCGCGCGCCTGCGCGGACTTGACCACGCCGAAGGTGTACTTCGCACCGGGCACCTTGACGTCCTTCGCGTCGTCGCAGGTGATCTGCAAGACAACCGCGGTGTTCGGCCCGCCCTTGTAGGCCTGGCCGGTCGAGTGCAGGAAGCGCGGTCCGAAGCCCAGGCAGGTGGCGACCTTCTTCGTGTCCCGCAGCGCGAGGCGCAGTTCGTCGAGGATCTTCTCGTGCGCGCCGTTCATTTCGACGTAGGCGAGCAGGGCCACATAGTCGCCCGGCTTCACGCGGCCAAAGTGCGCGCGCAGCCAGTCGGCGAGCTTCTTGTGTTTCTTCGAGGCCAGCGCCTTGAGGTTCGCGTCATCGGTGTAGAGCTCGACACCCTCGCCTTTCCAGATCGGCTTTTCGGCGGGCAGGCTGCCCTGCTCTTCGTAGGCCGAGGTGAGTTTCTTGGTCGCGATCTTGCTGGCTTCGACGTCGGGCTGGTTGAACGGGTTGATGCGGATCACCGAGCCGGCCACGGCGATGGCGATTTCCCAGCGGAAGAATTCCGCGGTCAGGTCGAGCTTGTCGCGCAGTTCGATGCGCACGACCGGATGGCCGGCTTTCTCGAGCTTTTCCAGCGCCTTTGCATTCTTCGAATCGTCGTCGCCGCGCACGCACAGGTGCACGAAGACGCGGTCCTTGCCGTAGCTCTTCGGCGCGGCCAGCTTTTCACCTTCGACGGGAATCAGCGAACGGCCTTCCTTGCCCGTCGACTCGGCGATCAGTTGCTCGAGCCAGGGCCCAAGGCGGCTGACCGATTCGGAGGCGACGATCGTGAGCTTGTCGCGGCCCTGATTCGCGGCCGTGCCGAGGATCGCGCCGAGTACCGCGCCGGGATTTTCGCGCGCGACCGTGTTGGCGCCGCAGGCCGCGGTCATTTCAGCTGCGCGCTCGAGCAGCGCCTTGACGTCAAGACCGCTGATCGCCGCCGGCACCATGCCGAAGTCGGAGAGCGCGGAGTAGCGTCCGCCGATCGATTTCAGGCCGAAGAAAATACGCCCGAAGCCGTCGCTGGTCGCGACGCGTTGCATGTTCGAATCAGGATCGGTGATCGCGATGAACTGCGCGCCGGCGCGGAAGGCGCCGAGCTCGGCTTTCGCGCGTTCGAAGAAGTAGGCCTTGAAGATGTTCGGCTCGAGCGTGGAGCCCGACTTCGAAGCGACCACGAACAGCGTCTTCTGATAATCGATCTTCTTCTCGAAAGCGCGCAGTTGCTGCGGATCGGTCGAGTCGAGCACGTGCAGTTCGGGATAACCCTTCTGCTTGCCGAAGGTGTATTTCAGGACCTCCGGGCACAGGCTCGAGCCGCCCATGCCGAGCAGCAGGCAATACTTGAAGCCGCTCTCGCGAACCTCGCGCGCCAGTTTTTCGAACTTGGCCATCTCGGACTGCTGCTTCTCGACGATGCGCAGCCAGCCGACCCAATCCGCCTCGTCGGCGCCGGTCCAAAGCGAGGCGTCCGTCGCCCACAGTCGTGCGAGCTTCGCGTTCACCTGCCAGTCGGTCAGCGTGTCATCGACAGCCTTGGCGAGTTCGGCCGGCAGTCGGGCGGTCAATCGCGCGGGACCGCCGCTTTGAATCTTCGCCTGAGCCGCGACGGCTCCGAGCAACTTGTCGAAGGCATCGGCGAAAATCGTCAGGCCGTCGTCGAGCAGCTTGTCGGTGACAAGCTTCATCGAGATCCCGCACGCCGCAAGCTGCTGGCGCGTCGCGCGCGCTCCGGGCACGTCCTTGGTGATCGTGACACGCGCTGTGCCGTGGTCGCGGAAGGCCTCCAAGGTCTGCGGCGGCATGGTGTCGACCGTGTCCGCGCCGATCAGTTCTTCCGCGTAGAGCACGTCCTTGTACTTCGGGTTTTTCGTGCTCGTGCTGGCCCACAACAGGCGCTGCGGCATGGCGCCCTGCTTGGCGAGCTTTTGCCAGGCCTTGTTCGACAAAATTTTCTCGTACTCGGCGTAGGCGAGCTTGGCGTTCGCGATCGCGGCCTTGCCCTGCAGCGAGTCTGCGAGCGCGCGCTTCGCAGGGTCCTGGTCCTCGCGCGCGATTTTCAGGAGCAGCGGATCGATTGCGCCGTCGATGCGCGAGACGAAGAAGCTCGCCACGCTGGCGATCTTCGAGATTTCCTGGCCTTTCTTCGCGCGGGCGCTGAGGCCCTCCATGTACGCGCAGGCGACCTCCAGGTAGGCGTCGACTGAGAAGAGCAACGTGACGTTGACGTTGATGCCTTCGCTGATCAGTTTCGCGATCGCGGGGATGCCGGCCTTGGTCGCCGGCACCTTGATCATCAGATTCGGCCGCTTGACGCGCTTCCACAGCCGGCGCGCTTCGTCGAGCGTGCCTTTGGTGTCGCGCGCTAGCTTGGGTGAAACCTCGAGCGACACGTAGCCATCGACGCGCTTGCTCGACTTGTAGACTCCCGCGAGCGCGTCGGCCGCGCGCTGGATGTCGGCGATGGCGAGTTCCTCATACACGCCCTTGGGATCCACGGCGCATTCGCTGCGCCGGCTGGCGAGCAGTTGCGCGTAGTCGTCCGAGCCTGCAATCGCCTTTTCGAAGATCGAGGGATTGCTGGTGACACCCTTCAGGCCGTCCTTCTCGATCAGGCGCTCGAGTTCGCCGTTGTCGAGGATCTGCTTCCTGATGAAGTCGAGCCAGACCGATTGCCCGAGTTTGCCGAGCGTGACGAGCGGATTGGCGGGACGTGCCTGAGTCGGGGTCTTCGTGGCGTTCATGGCGAGGCTCTCGTGGATGCGGGGTGCGCTTTCCTGGGTGGCAGAACGCGCGCGTGGCTGGCGGTCGAAGGCTTGGGGAATGTGCTTTCGCGTAGAGTAGCGACTCCGACAAATCCCCGCACGCAATCCGGCGCGGCTACTTCGCCG